>JAESTW010000732.1 GCA_016763395.1 Kofleriaceae bacterium | reverse complement strand
GGCCGCGCTTGGTTAGAAAGTGACGGAGCTATCGTTTTGGTTGGCGGCGCTGATATGGAAGGGAATCCAGTATTGGCAGCGGAACGAGTCTATTTTGATGGCAGGGATTCGCAGCGAATAGACGATATCTCGGGGGACTCGGTGCAATTGAGTAGTGGTGCGATTTGGGCCGGGTTCGCTCTCGCAGCTGATGCTGATATCCGGGTTCTCGCACCAAAGTCCACGATGCCGTCGCGGGGCGTCTCCAATGCCGCAGCCGACTCCGAAGTTGTATTTGTAGGTCTCAACAATGGCGTTGTACTAGCTATCGGGGACACGCTGGTACAGAAAATTCGGGGGCTTGATGGCAAGGCTTCGACTCTCCTTGCACCCGAACTTGAGCAGTTAAACGGCCACAGCGCAATTGTGCTGCACGATGGATCGGTGCTCGTGGTTGGACTGCCCACGCTAGCGGGCGCAGCCGGCGCCTTCGTGTTTCGCCCGGTTCTAACTGGGCCCTTCAGTCCTTCAGTCGCTGCGAGTTTTTCTTCTGATGAGCGCAGCGTGGGTTTGTCGGCAAGGGACCCGGCTGCCGCAACGATACCCACAGAAGGCAGTCCGCATCTGCGTCTCAGCGTGGGAACTGTTGGAGAAAATTGGGTGACGATGTCCGGCCCCCGATTCGAGCAATTCTCAATGGAACTCACGGCCGCAAGTGAAGCCGCGCTGACCTTACTGTTTGGCTGGCAGTCGTCGTCTGAGCACTGGAAGGTCACGCTGGAGAACGATCGAGAGGCCCAGTTTACGCAGGTGCGTGGTGGTGTTGCCGAGCCAGTAGGAGGTTGCACCATGAGTTCTGTCCCGTCTCAGGGGTTGTCTGAGGCTACAGGACCACACGATATCTCGATGCAGTGGCGATCCGGGGAGCTGGTGGTGCTGCTGAATGGGGGCGAAGTACTGCGCTGCACGATTCCGGCTGACGATGTCCGGGGCGAAACCGGAATTGGCGTAGAAGGCGCGATCGGCGAGTCGCTGCGCCTCGATTTCGTCGGCGTAGATCGCTAGCTCTGAGGGCCAAGGTCGAAGCGAATGGCTATTGCGGCAATGCCGCCATCGGCCTCAACCAGCGTCGTGAAAGCCTGCGCGCACTCATTCAACTTGCGAGATTTTCCGGTGATCTTCGCGGACCCATCTGCAGCCCGTTCGATGCGAACTTGTCCGACTACTGCTTTGCCCTTCTTGTCGAGCAGTCGCAGGTAGCAAGCTCTTGCCGCGGCACTGCGGCTTTGAGCGCTCTGAGGACTCACTTGCAAGTGCGCGCGGGCACGTCGCTTTACACGCTTTTGAAAGGCTTTGCCGTTGCGAACCACGGGGCCCGAAGTGGCGATCGCCAGGCTAGAAAAGAGACGCTGGCCCTGTGAATCGTGTAGCGCTGCCAGGGCTGCTGTGACGAGTGCCGCATGGCTCGATTTCTGCTCAGGGACCAAAATTAGACCATCCTCGTCCGGGAACGCACGTCTTACTTGGGATAGAAGTGTTCGCAGCGTTTCTTGTGGGAGAGTGGATTTGGTACTGGTGTCAATGGCAGCCAATTCTCCCAGAGGGCTCACTAGTCGCCAAGAAGTCGGCGATATGAGCAAGTGCAGCTGAAGCGCCGCTCGAGTTGGATCCCAACCCTGTGCCTTTGTCCGAACTCCGGTCTGGGGCGCGGTCGACTCTTTCTTGCCCAAGGGGGCGAGCGAAAGCAGTAACTGTCCGGCCCGCTCAACGCTTTTCCCATCTCGGGCGAGTCGGTTGCTCCAGTAGTCACCTTTGGGAACTCTGAGTTTTTGTTTCATGCCGACCACTACCGCCATGGTGTGAGCGCCAGCCAATTGCGCTGCTTGGGCCGCAACTAAGGTCTGTGATGCGGGTGTCGCCGCGGGCAGAACTAGGGCTGCCGTGCCTCGACCATCGAACTGCAGCGCCGCGCGCAGTCCTTTGCCAATCAGCGGGGCATCGTCGTAGGGCAGGGCCGCAGTTGCGAAAGGCAGGAGGTTTGCATCCACAGCGATTCCTGTCCGAAAGGCAGACGAGGTCTCAAACTCCGCCATCCACTGCCTCTGCACTGTGCTCGCCGCCACAAGGCGACCTCTGCTCTCGTTAAGCAGTTCTTGCATTACCGGCACGAGATTTGCCAATTCGGGGGGAGGCGGTCTGTTCTCCGCTTTCTCGGCAAAATACGGCGCCGGATTTGCCGAATAGAGAGGGTAGAGACAGTGTGAAATTGCCACCCTTCGCTCTTGTCCGGCGTAGGAGGCTGCATCGAGGAGGGCGTTTTTGCAGTAGCCAAATAGACGCAGTCTGGCGTTGGTGGCCAGAGGACCCTCGCTTGCCACAATTCGCTTTAGTTCCAAGAGGCGTTGAAACACTTCGCCACGTTTACGGGGGGGCGACAAGTCGAAGTTGGCAAGGATTCGGCCCTGACCGCCGAGCTTGTGTTGCCGTGATTGTTCCAACATGTGATCGAATTCGAGCAGCAATAGCTCGGCGACTGCTTGGGTTGCTCCCGGCCCAGTCATCGAATCAGCGGGCCATCCTGCAATCCGTGCCAGTAACGAGCGGCTTGCCGCATCATTGCCAAAGCGCACAGCGTCAAAGAGATCGAGCAAATAGTGAGCGCGCTGCCATGCCGATTGCTGGTCGCCAGCATCGCCACGCTGCTGCAATTGGTCGAGTACGGTGTAGACGCTTTCGATTTTGTGCGGAGGAATAACCAGCGCCTCGATGTTGAGAGCCTGCGTTGGGCTAGAGACCTTGCCAGCGATCTTCGGCGCGGCGCTGGGACCACAGGCAGTGAGCAAGAGCAGAGAGGCAGCGAGCAGACGAGAGTGCATAGGTTGAGAGTAGCGAATTGTTAGGCGATTTGCTTGCTGGCACTATCCTCTTGACGGGAATGCCGCTAAATTCAGACAAGCATGGCGAGATTGCGTATTGCGGCGGTAGTGCCGGCCCTTGTAGTGGCAATGGGGGCTCTCGCTGGCAACGCCGAGGCCTACGAATTTGCCATCAATGCCCGGACTATTGGCCAGGCCCGCGGGTTGGATTCTCTGCGTATTCTGGGGCCCAATCAGCGTCTCTCGCGCCGTCGAATCACCCAGAGTCTGCAATTGCATCTGTGGGACCTGACCGGAAGTTTGGAGGGGCTCTCTCTCTATGGCGCGAAGCCGCAGGCCGGAGCGAACATCTACTTCACAAGTTATGTCCGGGTGGATCAGGACTTTGGCAGCTTTTCCTCGGGACGACTGCAGCTTGGAGGCCGGACACAAGACGCATTGGATGTGATTCCCGAGCTACAGCGCAATGTGCTGCAGCTCGATATACTCTTCGCTTATGCCGGAGCGGAGGGGCTTATAGGGGGCAGGGTGGACGTGTATCTTGGCCGTTTACTGGAAGTGCAATCGCTCGACTGGTTCAGTCTTGACGGGCTTAAAGTCGATACCCACCTGCCTGGTCATATTGGCGTTTCTGTGTTCGGCGGCTTGCGTGTGCGGGAGAATTCTCCCTTGGGGAGCGATGCCTTCGCCCTCGATGGCACCTCCAGCGCACTGTGCGAAGAATACGTAGAGGGTGCTCTGCCCGGAAGTGGGGCTTGGCGTCCGATTGATGGATTGCCATTTCAGAACAATAGCCCATTCTCGAGCGACAGCGAAGTCTGTCCACAGCGAGATGTCTCGATGCCAACCCTTGGCGCATCGATTTTCCTTGACGGCCTGGCGTCCTTGCAAGGCCAGCTTTCGTATCGGCGAACCCAATCGCGCAGTGTTGGGCTCATCGGTGAGCCGGATCGCTTGGACTTTGAAGACCTAGGATTGTACCCCAACGAAGCCGGACAAACGCCGTCGTGGGGCGTCAACGAAGAAGTGCTCGCCCTGTCCGTGCGCGCGCCTCTGGACCTGCCGGATAAGGTGCAACTGGTTCCCTACGCAGCCGCTCGCTACAGCCTGCTTCACGGCTTGATCGACGAGGCCCACTTGGGGACCAAGCTCACTCGCAACGCGCACAGTGTAGAGTCGGAGTTTTTCTATTCCGTACCGACCTTTGATGGCGATTCGATTTTTAACGTTTTCTCGACCGAACCGTATTCGGACTTGCGCACTACATGGGAATACTCGCCGGAAGATTCACTCTGGAGCGGGTACGTTCGGGGATGGGGACGGCGTTTCCACGGCGAGGGCAGTCAGCTGAGTGCAGAGCCTGTGGTTTCGAACGAATACGCCGGAGGAACTCAAATCGGTGGCCAGTACCAATGGCAACGAGACAGAGTATTGCGACTCGACGGCTTCCACGAAGATGGCTATGGCGGTTTGCGCAGCGGCGGGTATGCGCGCCTGCGCTGGCAGTGGACGCAAAAGACTCGATTCTCAGCTAGGATGTCCGGCATCTACTTTGACGACGATGGCCGCAGCGACTTGCACGGCGTGAACTGGGGCACCCAGCTAGGGACAAGCTATCAAGTACACAAAGGAGTCAACACCAGCATTCGGCTTGAGCAAAATTCCAACCACTTGCACACCTTTCAACTGGCGGTCTTTGCTTTTGTCGATCTAGCCTTCGAGCCCGAGTTATGATGAGTGTCCGAAATGTTGTCCGAAGTCTTGCCCTCGCCAGCAGTGCATGCCTGGTACTCTTGCTTGTTGCTGCGCTGATGACAAGCAGGGCTATGGCGGATGAGCCCACTTGGGGCGACCCTCCTTCTCGGATCCAGGCGGGAGTGTCTAGAATCATCTTCCCGGATCAGGACATACCCTTGC
>JAESTW010000731.1 GCA_016763395.1 Kofleriaceae bacterium | reverse complement strand
GGTCGCTGGTGTAGCGATTGACCATGGAGTCCATGTTGCCCGCCGTAACGCCGAAAAAGAGCCGCGGTCGTCCGAGTACCGAGAATGACGTGTCGTCTTCCCAGTCCGGTTGCGCGATGATACCGACACGGAAGCCCTGCGCTTCGATCAATCGTCCGACGATCGCCATACCAAAGCTCGGGTGATCGACATAGGCATCACCGGTTACGATAATGACATCGCACTCGTCCCAGCCAAGTTTTCGCATCTCGGCTTTGCTGGTCGGCAAAAAGGCGGCAGGCTTGTGCTCAGCGCGTGACGGCGCTTTGGCGAAGATACTGCTTCGCTTCGCCTGCATATTGTTTGTTATGAGTGCCGACACTGCGGCTTGTCCTACCACAAGCGGTCAACCTCAATGTGACAATAGTAGAGCTGGACTTAAGAAATAGAGTGAATGTTCTTTTCCCAGTTCCTCCCATCGAAGGCTCGAATCTTGAACTCGGACCGAAGCTCATCGTAGGGTTCGAGACAGCGAAAGTTCACGCTGTAGCCATTGGGATGAGAGCGGGGAACGTAAAAGGGATGGATACCGCATTCACGGCAGAAGTAGTGCTTTGCCGTTTTTGTTCCAAACTCGTAGTTCTGCAAGGAATCCTCACCCGAGAGGATAGCAAGCTCACTCTTCTCCACGATTAGGTGAAGGATTCCCTTTTTCGTACACATGCTGCAATTGCATTCGAGAACTTCTCGATTGGACGTAGTGACCGAAAAACGAATAGCTCCGCAGTGGCAAGATCCAGTAAACATAGCCAGCTTTTAGCACAGCAGCTCGGCAGTTTGAGTGTGGTTATGGCAAACTGCCGGGGTGTCAGAGGAGCGAAGATTTGCCAGCGTATCGCGAGTTCAATCTCGACTTCGCAAACTACTGGAGCCAGCACTTTCGGCGGCCCCCTTTTGGCTAAAAGCAGAGCTCTCCTCGGTCAATCACAGCAAAGGTCGTCTTTACTGCGATCTGGTAGAAATGAAAAATGGCCGAGTTGTGGCCAAGATGCGCTGCACGATTTGGCCGCGTGATTTGACCGAGATTAAAGCTCGCCTAGAGAGTGCGCGCTTAGATGAACTCTTAGAAGACGGCAACGAAGTCGGATTGCGTTGCTCCATTCAGTACCACGAACTCTACGGCATGTCGGTCACTGCAATCGACATCGACCCGAATGAATCACTGGGCGCGCTCGAACGCAAAAAACAAGAGATGATCCTGCGCTTGCGCAAGGAGAATCTCTTAGGTGAAAATGGCAAGCATACGGTTCCGCGATTGCCGAGACGAATTGGTCTCGTTGCCAGTCGGGGAACAGCGGGCTACAAAGATTTTGTCGCGACAATTGCCAGTAGCGGGTATGCCATGACGATTCTTGCGGCCGACGCGCGGGTCGAGGGCGAGGACACAGAGCGATCGATCTTGAACGCCCTCAACCACCTAGCAACTCTAGACCTCGACCTTATTGTCATCCTGCGCGGCGGTGGTTCTCGAATTAGTCTCTCGTATATGGACAACGAGGCCATCGCGCGTGCGATTGCCGGACATCGATATCCGATTTGGACTGCCATCGGGCACGAGATTGACACCAGTGTGATCGATGCACTCGCGCATACCTCCTTTAAAACGCCGACGGCAGTTGCTGAGCACCTCGTTGGCCGCTATGCAAGTGCAGAAGAGGAGTTGCGAGCTGCTGTAGACAGGCTGAAACGCGCGGTTGCGCTGCGCTTGGGGCCCGAAGAGAGCAGGCAGCGAGAAGCCCGTAAGCGATTGCAATTGGGGGCGACCCGGCTTTTGCGAGAGCGGGATGTTGAAGACAAGAACCATGCTGTACGTTTTCGGTATCTAGTGGAAGGCCGCTTGCGGACAGAAGATGCTCGCCTGAGCCAGGCGCGGCGTGAGATTTCAAGTCGTTCCTTAGAACGGCATGCTCGAGCCTTCTCCACACTCGAGGAGGCTCGCAAGAGCTTGGACAAAACAACCGGACGGGCGCTTTCGCGCTTCGCAGACAAGCGCGAGCGTTTGCAGACTCGTCTGTGCGCTCCGACTGCCCTCAATCGCTTGCGTGGCGAAGGAATCCGGCTGGATGCATGGCGACAGATCTTGCGAGCTGCAGATCCTGTTCGCAATCTAGAGCGGGGCTATGCTCTGGCTTACGACGCTGCCGGCAAGGTATTGCGGGCAAGTACAGACGCGCCGGTTGGCTCCACGGTGCGAGTTCGCCTGGCGGATGGATTTATTGTAAGCACGGTCGACTCTCACGTGCCGGCAACGGACACCGAGGAGTAATTGTGGCTAAGAAAAACACTGAAAAGACATATGAAGAAAAAGTTGGCGAACTCGAGGAGATTTTGCATCGCTTGGACGATGCCGAGACTCCCATCGATACACTGGCCAGCGACGTCAAAAAAGGCGCTAGCCTGATTAAAGAGCTCGACAGCAAACTGCGAGAAGTCGAAGCCCAAGTGCGCGACGCCTTTGCCGAGCTGGAAACCGAAGCCACTTAGGGGCAGACGCTTAGGCCTCTAGTAGCGTCCCGATCGTCATCAAGCTACCTTCGCTGTGCTTCCAGTCCCGATTCGATGGCGGGCATGTAGTGAAAGACTTCCATCGAGAAAATCGCGTCGAAGTAGTTTGGCGGGATCTCAGGATGTGGGAACTGTCCACAAAGGTAACGTATGCCTGCGCCGCTGGCGTCCATGTCTTGGGCTAGCGAAATCATCTTCGGGGACACGTCAACTCCCCAAATCTCAGCATCCCTACACCGTTCGGCTGCCCACCGGAGAGTGTAGCCATTTCCGCATCCGATATCCAAATACCGTTGTCCGGGGGCTAGGGCCAGGAGATCGAATGCTTGAATTGCCGTCGGACCGTGCCCCAGCTCCATACCCTCAGCACGACCGTTCTCAGCCCACTCATTGAATACGGTTCTGACTCTTTCGATCTGCGACATAGTAGTAAGCAAAACCCGGAACGGACGCCAACGCAAGCCAGTGGGTAATCGTTGGGGTAGCAGAGCTGATTTCCCTTTTAGCCGACATGGGATTGGGGCATACTGTGGCACCGTCCGATAGTGTGGCGGAGATTTGGAAGCATTGAATCGTGCGAATATTGAGCAGAGTATTATTGAGTAGACTAGGGGCGTTTTCATCGTCGTTGTTCGGCAGATCGTTGTTCGGCAGATCGTTGTTGTTCGGCACATTATTGTTCGGCACATTGAGTGCTTGTTCGTCAAACCCCAATGAACCGGTGGTCGGGGCGGATGCTGGACTCAGCGCGAGTTTGGAAAATATCCAAGAGTATATATTT
>JAESTW010000730.1 GCA_016763395.1 Kofleriaceae bacterium | reverse complement strand
AGCTCGCAGCTTGTAGTCGAACGCGACATAGGCCATGGAGTTTCCGTCCAGGACAGCGGTGCACAAATACAAATCCTCAACTGCCAACTTGGCGATCGCTGTCTCCGGCGTTGTTGATTCATCGACTCGAGTCGCCAGGGCCTCAGTAAATTTCTCTTGGCAAAGTTCGATGTCCTTGTGCTGGGCCAACGCCTTGGACCAAGCTTCGAGGAGCGCCGACTGTAGAAGTTCAGTGCATTCAATTGTTCCGGGCCAGAATTTTTCGAAGGTTGCGAGCATATGAACCAGAATTGCAGTGTATACGAGGGGAGTGAATTGTTTGAGTGCCAATGTCGCTATTGCGATGGCTGACAATCTTCTAGATGGAGAAACTCGCGCATCTTGGCAGGGACATCTAGCCGAATGTGGGATTTGCCGAGAACTCTTGGCGGCACTTGTCGATGATGATCAACCCGAGCTTCTGCCTCCCCCACAAAAGGGCGACCACGTTGATCGCTACGAGATTATCGACTGCCTTGGCGTCGGAGGTTTCGGACTTGTGTACAGAGCCTACGATCCACAACTCGATCGCGAGGTAGCACTCAAGCTTTGGCGGGTTGATACCTTGGGAGATTCGGGCGCAGGCAGTACCGGCGCTGGGGCTCTGCTGGAGGAGGCACGGGCATTGGCGAAGTTGTCTCATCCTAACGTGATGGCGATCTACGATTCTGGCCGTGATGGCGAGCGGGTGTTTCTCGCGGGCGAACTGATTGAAGGCACGCCCCTATCTTCCTTTGTGGGGTCCTCCTTTGTGGGCGAGGAAGATGGAGCTCAGGTGAGCCTTTGGATGCAAGAGTGTGCGCAGGGCTTGGTCGCGGCTCATGCCGTAGGTTTAGTTCATAGAGATATAAAACCGGACAATATAATTATCGGGAAAGATGGACATGCTCGTATTGTGGATTTTGGATTGGCGACGAGTAGCCGGACAAGTGCACAGATGGCGGTCGTCACTGGCGAAGTGAATGTCGGCAACCTCGGCCTAAGAGAGACACTGACGATGGCTGGCCCGATCGTGGGCACACCCGCGTATATGTCCCCAGAGCAGCTTTGTGGTCGAGCTGCGAGCGCCGCGAGTGATCAGTACAGTCTGTGCGCGACGTTTTATCAGGTCGTTCACGGACAGCGAATTGCAGAGGGCAAAAATTTTAAGGCGCTGCGTGAGCGTGTGTTGGAAGGTGATGCGCCTCTTGTCAAAAAAGGATTGCCGCCGCGCTTGGCCGCAGTACTTCAGAAAGGGCTGTCGAGACACATCGAGGACCGATTTGCCAGTCTCTCGGACATGGCTGAAGCCCTCACGCCCCCACCGAGCCGCCGAGCTAAAGTCGCGTTGGCATTGGCAACAGTATTAGCCGCGGTCTTGGCACTTGTCGTAGTGCGTAACTTCAGCTCCGATGTCCGGGATTGTGGCCAGACGGGGCTGCCGATGGATGAGGTTTGGAACGAGTCGGCGAGGCAGAAGGTAGCTGATAAATTTGCTTCCTTTCAGACTGCTTATGCCAGTGAGGCCTTTGCTCTGGTTGCTCAGGAGCTAGACCGATATGCGGTGGACTGGAAGGCGCAAGGCAGTGCAGCCTGTGAAGCGAGTTTCAATGAACAGCGTGTGTCCGAAGTGATGTTCGACAGGCAAATGTTGTGCCTCAACAGGCGCTTTGGCGAAATGAAACACTTGGTTGCCATGCTCCAGGATGCCGACCAGGCGCTACTAGAACGCGCTCCTCGTGCCATCACTCAGCTTGTCGACCTGACGATCTGTGCTGATCCCGAACGCCTCGGTAATTTGGCGCCATTGCCAACCGATGCAGAGGAGTTGCAGGCAGTGCGCAGGGTCGAAGCAATGCTGGCCGAGGCGGAGGCCTCTCGGATGGCCGGAAAATACGACGAAGCCCTGGAGATATCGCAACGGGCAAGCGACTCCGCTCGTACGCTGAAGAACGCGCCCACAGTAGCTTCAGCCTCCTTCCAATTGGGATTTGTCTCAAGCTATCGGGGCGAGGTAGAGGCAGCTCAAAAACACCTGAGAGATGCTCATTTTAAAGCAGTCTCGGCCAGGGACATTCGAACCTCGGCGCGGGCGGCAATAGAGTTGGTGTTTGTATTCGGGAACCTGGTCAAAGACATGGATCGCGCGGACGAGTGGGTGAGACACGCACAGTCGGCCATCGAAGCTGGTGGTAACCCCAAGCAACTCGTCGCCAATCTAGAGAGTAACTTGGCAGAACTCTCGCTGGAGAAGGCGGACACCGCAGCGGCTCTTCGTCACAACCTTCGCGCCCTAGAACTCAGAATTGAACTACACGGGAAAGAGGATCGCGGGGTCGCCCAAAGTCTCAATAATCTCGGTCTCGCGTACAACTTGTCCGGCGACTACCCGAAATCGGCACAGAATTACGCCGAAGCCCACCGCATTTTTGCCTTGGTCTTGGGAGCGCATCATCCCTATGTCGGACTCACTGCCGGCAATCTGGGCACCCTCTACGTGTCTCTAGGTCGGTATGAAGAAGCAAAAACGCGGTTTACGGAGGCCTATGAGGTCGCTGTGGATAGCGCTGGCCGGAACAGCTCTGTCGCGATTCGAGCTCAGGTGAACCTGGCGGTGGCAATGGAGGGGCTTGGCGCCCGAGAGAAAGCCGCCGCTCTGCTGGCCGACCTGGCGATTGTGGCGCGAGAGAAGCTAAGCGAGGATTTCGAAACCCAAGCTCTTATCGAAAATAGCCGAGGCGTGACCGCTAGCAATAGGAAAGAGTTGGAAGAGGCATTGGGGTTTTTCCTTGCGGCACGAACCCTTCATTTAAAAATTCGCGATGAAGATCATCCAGCCGTGTTGTTGGTTGACGTGAACATCGCGCAAACAGAAGGCACCTTGGGCCGGACGAAGGACGCCTTGCGAAGCCTGGAGTCGCTGGTGATTCGCTTTGACAAGGTGCACGGAACGAAACATCCACAGACCGCGTGGGTACTCATGAGTCGAGCGGAGCAGTATCTCAACGACGGTCAGCCCAGCGCCGCTCTCGCCGACTTGCGCCGAGCAGAAACGGTGCTTCTTGGTGTTGAAGTTGCCCTCGGCCAACGATTGCATCTACAGTTCTTTCTCGGACTGGCTCTGTGGCAAACTGGCAAGAAAGAAGGGGCGCAACTTGTACGGAAGTCCCTGGCTTCGTATATTGAGTTAGGCCCAGGAGGAGAGTTAGGGGCACAAACGTCTCGCGCATGGCTTCAGAAGCGTGGCCTATTTCCCTAGCAAGCAGAGTAGGAGGAATACTTCCTTCCTCAATCGGCTTGTTGCACGTTGCCCGGGAAGCCAAGAGCTACCGAGCCGTGTCCTTTGCCACTTAAGGGCTGTTTCCACAGGCGCTCGCCAACAAGCGAAAAGCAATCGAGATACCCGTCTTTGGCTACGATCACGCAGCCAGATTCAATAACAATTGTCGCGGGACCGCGCGCGTAGCATCTCACTTGCCTTGGGTGTCCGGTCCACAAAAGT
>JAESTW010000729.1 GCA_016763395.1 Kofleriaceae bacterium | reverse complement strand
CATGGCGTAATAGAACACGTCGTCGTCTGTTCTTCCGTAGTCAAAGATTGTAATTGTGTTCGGGTGTGTCAGGCGCGACGTCAGCTGCACCTCTTTCTCGAAACGACGGATATTGGTTTCCCCGGACCCGTTGGCTCGCAGTAGCTTAATTGCCGTTGGGCGTCGCATCATGCCGTGGTGGGCGCGATAGACCTCGCCCATCCCTCCCTCGCCGATCTTCTCTTCCAGTACATACTGCCCGAGCCGGCGAGCTTCGCGGACTTCCGCTCGAAGTCCATAAATCACACGTGTGATAATCGTGCAGGTGATGATGGTGAACACCCACATAGTCGCCAATGGCACCCACGGAAAGGCGTCAGTTTCGAGGTTCCGCCAGGTCAGCCAACCGTCAGAGCTCGGAACGAGGAGCGCTGGCACCAGAATGACGGGAACACCGAGAATCGCCGTTAGTAGGATTGTTCGCCGTGGCCGCGAGGGGATCACAGCGGCGCGAATCGCCAACAGCATCGTGTTTCCGCCAAGCAAGAGCATCGAAATGAAGCCGTCGGCCATGACGCTTCCTTCGTTCGTCACCATGGACTCTGTGCTGGCGAAACTGGAGAAGAAGTAGCGGCCAACGAAGGTGCCCACGGCCATGTTGAACAGGAGTCCGCCAGACTCCATCGCCCGACTGAAACGAATCGACCGTTGTCCCCTCTTACACAGTTGCCAGAAAAGGCCCGATTGCACGCCAGAGAGCATAGTCAGCAGGTGGTCCACGCCTGGCTCGGCAATTAGACCGACGGAGCCGAGCCCAATGCTAAGCAAGGTGATAAAGAACATCACCTTCCAGAACAACGCTACTCGGATCTGAAGAAAGGCACGCGCCTCCTCGCTGCTGTCGGCGGATGGTATCGGACTCTGCATCGGCGGCACTATGGATCGCGTTACGAACAAAATCCACACATTAGTAATCGCCTATCGAGCGTATCGTTGCATACATGTGATGATGAACGCACAAGATCCTCACGCTTAGCAGGCTGGTACAGGCCCTACGCTACCGACACCAGAGGACCTCACTAGGGTCGAAGCGGGGCTCTCTGCCCGCCCCACCCAAGCGACCGGTCCGTCACGTGCCGCAGTCGTTTGCGAAAAATTCCAATGACACATCGAGCAGGATGTTGCTTGTTGTCCCTGTCCCTTTCACATCCAAGCGAAGCCGCTGGGCGGAGTTTGCGCAGAGGGAACACGACTGTCACCCGACTGACACAAAGCCTCCCTATGGTTGCCGCAACAAGGAAGAATTTATGAATACAAGTAAGAAAATTTCGGTCTGCCTCTTTGCCAGCGCGCTCATTCTGTCCGGATGCGGAAAGGGCGACAAAGACGAAGCGGCTTCAGGAAGCAAGACTTCGGGCGGCCAGACGGGTGGAAAGGTCTCAGGGGCGGTTATTAAGATAGACGGATCTAGTACGGTTTTTCCGATTACCCAAGCGGTGGCGGAGGAATTTCAAATTGAGCGCGGTGGCCGCGTAACTGTCGGTGTATCGGGTACTGGCGGCGGTTTTAAGAAGTTTTGCCGAGGTGAGATAGCGCTGTCCGGTGCTTCGCGACCGATCAAGCCGAGCGAAGTGGAGATGTGCAAGTCTGCGGGGATCGAGTTTATCGAGTTGCCGATTGCCTATGATGGCATTGCAATTGTGGTGAACGTGAAAAACACCTGGGTTGACTCGCTAACGACTGCTGAACTCAAGAAGATGTGGTCACCGGAGGCGGAAGATACCGTCACTAAATGGAGCGACATTCGCGAAGGTTGGCCGGACAAAGATTTGCAACTTCTAGGTCCAGGCGTCGACTCGGGGACCTATGATTACTTCACCAAGGCGATTGTTGGCAAAGAACACTCGAGCCGCGGCGACTTTGCTCCGAACGAAGATGACAATGTCCTGGTTCACGGCGTCTCCACCGACGAGGGTGCTTTGGGATACTTTGGCTTCGCCTACTATGCTGAGAACAAGAACAAACTCAAGCTGATCCCCATTGATGATGGTAATCCGGACAACGGCGATGGACCTATCGCTCCTTCCAGTGTGACGGTTGCCGATGGAAGCTATCAGCCTCTAGCCCGTCCGATCTTCATCTACGTCGCCAAGAAGGAGACAGCTCGTCCAGAAGTCGCCGCCTTTGTTGATTTTTACCTAAACCAAGGCCGTGCGCTAGTCGCTGAGGTTGGTTACATCCCTCTACCCGATTCCGCTTACGATCTAGTCCTTAAGAGATTTACCGACTCGACTGCAGGTTCGATGTTCGAAGGCGGATCTAAAGTGGGCGCTAGCGTAGAAACAATGCTCAAAGGACAATAACCCTGGTGAGTGAAAGTATCCCAGGAGTGCCTAAAGCGCAGGTGCGCGGTGAGAGAAAGTCTCGACTTCGCGCCGCAGGGCTGGGAGAGCGTGCGATTCAGGGCGTGCTAATGCTCTGCGCCTCGCTCTCTATCGTCACCACCATTGGTGTACTTGCGGTGCTACTATTTGAGACCGTATCGTTCTTCTCGGAAGTGTCGTTCGCAGAGTTTTTCGCAGACACAAAGTGGACACCACTTTTTGCCAACAAGCACTTCGGAATATGGCCCCTGATCACAGGTACCTTGCTTACTTCGGCCGTTGCCGTGATGGTTGCGTTGCCGATGGGGCTTATGGCGGCCATCTACTTGAGCGAATTTGCTTCTCCTAGGGCGCGAGCGATAATCAAACCAACATTAGAACTACTCGCAGGTGTTCCCACAATCGTATACGGCTACTTTGCACTGGTTTTCGTCACTCCTATCCTGCAAGAGTTCATTCCCGGGGTCAAAGGCTTTAACGCGCTGTCACCCGGGCTGGTCATGGGAGTCATGATCATGCCAATGATTTCATCTCTCAGCGAAGACGCTTTACACGCGGTTCCCAACTCCTTGCGAGAGGCCGCGTACGGGCTCGGAGCGTCCAAATTGTCCACAATTTTCCGTGTCGTAGTTCCGGCGGCGAAGAGCGGTGTTGTTGCTGCCGTCACCTTGGCCGTGTCCAGAGCTATTGGAGAAACGATGATCGTGACCATCGCCGGTGGCGCCCAACCCAACTTTACATTCGACCCACGAGGTGCCGTCCAAACCATGACAGCGTTCATTATCTCGGTGTCCAAAGGCGATACACCCACTGGCACCATCGAATACCAAACCATTTTTGCAGTCGGCTCTGTTCTCTTCTTGATGACATTCTGTATGAATATTGTTACCCAACGAATGCTAAGAAATGCTCGGAGGCGAGGTGTCTAAGTCTGTCGATATTTGCGGCGGCCGCAGCAAGGTTGGGGAACGATTCTTTCACCTCGGATGTTGGCTGTCTATTCTAATCCCTCTCTCGATGCTCGTCATCCTAGTGTCCGACGTTGCCATAGACGGCCTGGGACGCCTCGATTGGGATTTCATCAAAGGCATTCCATCTAGGCGAGCCCATCGAGCAGGGATTTGGCCGGCGCTTTGGGGCACTCTCTACCTCGTCGGACTTACTGCGATTATGGCAATTCCGATTGGTGTTTGTACGGCCATCTACCTTCAGGAATACGACAGTAATCCCCGGCTAGCAGCGTTCATCGAATTGAATATCGCAAACCTGGCCGGCGTCCCATCGGTCATCTACGGCCTACTAGGATTAGAGTTATTCGTACGTATCTTCGGCATGGGATCCAGTATACT
>JAESTW010000728.1 GCA_016763395.1 Kofleriaceae bacterium | reverse complement strand
GCGCCTTGCCAAACGAGCGCCTCGAGCCCAGAATCTGTCCATTTAGTTTTCCCTGCGCCCGAAGATTGACTACGCTCTTTCTGTGCAAAGATTGAGTGTAGCGTTGGCAGTCCTGTTCTTGCTCTTCGGCTGTAGTTCGTCGGCGGTCAGTCGAGAGCTTGGCGCGCAATGCAACGACAATTCGGACTGCGACGACCGTTGTGTCTCCGGGGCAGACTACCCAGATGGCCTGTGTACGGTGAGTTGTGGTTCAGATCGCGAGTGTCCAGGCGGGGCTCGATGTATCGACAAGGAAGGTGGTATTTGTCTCTTTTCCTGTACAGATACAGCCGATTGCGAATTTCTAGGGCAAGGGTGGAAGTGCAAATCCAAAGACCTGCGCAGTGATGATCAGATGGAGGTGATGGTATGTTTCGGAGAGTAGTACCGCTACTGGCTGCGTCCTTGCTATTGCTGTCTAGTTCGTCAGCGCAGGCAGACGAGTCTTCGTCCGGTGGCTCCTCGCCAAGCGAGGCCTCGTCCGAGTCTTTGTCCGAGTCTTCGTCCGAACCCGATGCCGACATCGAGGAACAACCGGACGACATCGACAATCAAGAAATCGGTGTCACGATGGGAATCGCCATTGGTGGCGGCGTGAGTCCGGGCGGTCTGGCGCTAGAGGGGCGGTATCTATACCGGTTGAGCTCGCTCGATTGGGTGGAGATGAGCGCAAACTTCAGCTTCGGCAGCGGCAGTGCAGAGTGCTTTCGCGATCGAAACAGTAGTGTTGTTTGTTCCCATGGCCCGGCCAGCGGTACCCTGGCTCAGGGCAATGCCGGTATTCGTCGGTATTTTTCCGGACAGAAACAGTTTCGTCCCTTTGCTCGTGCTGGGGTTGGACTCGGATTCGTTTCGTTTGGAGACGACGAAGTACGTGGGCTCGCAATTCCTCTCTACATTGGAGCTGGTGTCCGGGCAGAGGTCGCCAATCGGGTATTGGTTGTTGTCGACGCTACCTTACGAGCCGGGCCCTCGGTGCTCAATCAGAATCTGGGAACAGAGTTTCATCTAACCGGAACCGTGTCCGCCGGCGTCGAGTTTACCCTGGAGTAGAGCGGAAACCAGGGGCACGGAACAGGTGTCCGGCTCCTATTGAACTTCTTCGGCCATCTCAATGTCGTGGGCGATTGCCTTGGCATGCTGTACCAAGAGTACCGGCACCGCGGTAGAACTCGGACAGTCTTGCATGTCCATACGCTTTTGAATTCGGCAGCCGACTCGGACGATTGAGCCGACCGGGCTAATTAGCTCTTGTACGTTGTACTGACGTTTGCCTTGCAACTCCCACTTCGAGGCGACGAGCCCGTGTCCGAGGTTCTTTTCAATAACCACCAGTCCGCGCTTTTCCATGCTCGATTCGGCAGTATTGAGAGTGTCCTCTTTGGACACGATGACGATTTCTGCGGGCGTGTAAGAGGTATAGTTTGAAGCGCCGCAGCCCAAGGAAAGAAGGGGGAATAGAAGAAGGGCGAGTGTCTTTGAAGATGGCATTGGTTTAGGGCTCCGCGGATTGGAAATGGTTGAGCAGTCGCTCATTGAGAAGATCAGCACTTTGGTAGGTAACGCCATGTCCGGCATCGGGAATGGACAAGAGTGAGACCTGGGAGAGTTCGCGATGAAGCCTGTCGCTGTGTTTGGGGTGTACAAGTATATCGAGTTCCGGTTTGACGACAAGTGTCGGCTGAGAAATTGTCGGGAGCCGGCTGCGAGTGTCATGATTCCGAATGGCTCGCAACTGGCGGCGCAAGGTCGAACGTGATGCTGGTTTTCCGATTTGCAGTTTCATTCGCGCGCGCAAGTCGTCCTGATTGCAGGTGGATAGAAATGCTTTGGGGTAGAGCAAGCGCGCGAGTGTCTTTTGGCGGTTTTTGTCCGAGCTAAATTGCGTGGCGAGAAATCGGACAACGCCTTTGGCGGGAGGAAGCCAACTGGTTTTTCCGCCGGCGTGGGTGGCGATAAGCGAGAGGCTGGCGAAACGCTCTGGCTGATAGAGCAGCAATTCCTGAGCGACCATACCGCCCATCGACACACCGACCACGTGAACATCACTATGCCAATCCAGGGCGTCTAGAATCCGAGAGGCATCTTTGGCAATGTCGAGCATCGACATATCCTCGTCGATGGCGTCGCTTTCCCCAACCCCGCGATTGTCAAAACTTACGAGTTGGCAGCTGCTTCCCAGCCCGTCGATTTGCGGCTTCCACGCACTTCCGCGCATGCCAAAGCCCATGATCAAGATGACTTTGGGCCCCGTATCACCGGTGCGGGTATAGCTGAGAACGGGACTGTTTGGAGTGTGCGCCATGCGATAGCATCCCCTATCTACAATCTTCGGGCAACCCTTCTCTTTTGCGATGCAATCCCCTATAACTCGGCTATGTCCATACATCTCAAAACTGTCGAAAACAACATTCCCGAGGCCATCAACAAAGCGATTTGTGATGCGTTGGAAGGGGCAGTCGTGCAAGTGGCTGGGGGCGGCGGTCACTTTACTATTGAGGTTGTGTCGTCTTTGTTTGAGGGAAAAAACATGTTGCAGTCGCAGCGACTCGTTTACAGTGCGATAGCTCATTTGATGAGTGGCAACGACGCGCCCGTGCACGCCGTTGACTCAATGGTTACCAAAACGCCCTAGGGGCGAATCACCTTATAGCTGGCTGCTACCTAATGTATCGGCTACCCGCGTCATCGCGTGAGTGTCTAACTGGGGTAACCTAGGCTCAACTACAGCAGGCGCTTGAGAATTTTCTTCTTGAAGTCGTTGTAGGGCGGATACTGCAGGGAAGGATCGATGAGTGTCGGCTTGTCCAGAATGGATTTGTGATGCGTGAAGAGATCGAAGCTGTGTTGGCCGTGGTAGCCGCCCATGCCGCTCTCGCCGACTCCGCCAAAGGGTAGTCCGGGAACAATAAGGTGGATCAGTACGTGGTTGATACAGCCGCCACCGGAACTGGTGTTGGCAATCACTTGTTGTGATACCTGCTTGTTCTTGGTGAATACATAGAGGGCCAGGGGCTTTGGTCTCTCGTTGATAAATTCGATAGCCTCATCAACCGACGACACTTTGAGGATAGGCAAGAGCGGTCCGAATATTTCGTCGCTCATGAGCGCAGAGTCGGCAGTGACTTCAGTGAGCAGGGTCGGCTCTATGTATTTCTCTGAGGCTTCGTGACGGCCGCCGTGGGCGATTGTGCCACTCTCTAGGAGTTTGACCAGGCGTGAGTGATGTCGCTCATTGATGATTCGCCCGTAGTCGTCCGATTCAATTGGGGAGTCGCCATAGAATTCCAAAATCGCTGACTTGAGCGCTTCGACCAGGCGATCGTGTATCTCTTCGTGGGCCAAAATATAGTCGGGGGCAACACAGGTTTGTCCGGCGTTTGTAAACTTGCCCCAGACAATGCGCTTGGCGGCGACTCGGATGTCGACATCTTTGTCTACGATCGCGGGGCTTTTACCCCCGAGCTCCAAGGTGACTGGTGTTAGATGTTTGGCCGCCGCAGCCAAGATGATTTTCCCAACATGGCCATTGCCGGTGTAGAAAATGTAATCCCATTTTTGTTCAAGTAACTCGGTCGTTTCGGGAATGCCACCTTCGACGACCCGGACACAATCTTGGTCCATGTAGTGGGGCATGAGTCCGGCCATGATCTCCGAAGTATGCTGGGAAACTTCTGAGGGCTTGACGACGACACAGTTGCCCGCAGCAATCGCGCCGATAACCGGCCCAAGTGAGAGTTGCAAAGGGTAATTCCAGGCGCCTATCACCAGAACAACTCCCAAGGGGTCTTTGTAGATCTTACTGCTCGCCGGTTGCACGACTAGGCTGCTCTTTACCCGGGTTGGTTTCATCCACTTGGCCAGGTGCTTGCGAGAGTGGTCGATCTCGGCAATCAGAAAGGAAATCTCAGTGGTGTAGCTCTCAAAGCGAGGCTTTCCCAGGTCGCGGGCAATCGCGCTGCTAATGGACTCCTCGTTTTCTACCAGCATTCGCCGCAGTGATGCTAGTTGAGCCATGCGCCAGCCCAGACTCTTGGTTTTTGAGTTTCGATACGACGCGCGAAGTTCTGCTACGACCTGACTTGCACTAATTGTTGGGGCGGGGACCACCTTTGCTTCAGACATGGCTGTAGAGTAGCGGGCGCTGCGAATTTTGGCCAGAACTTCCCGAAGGAAGCTTGCAGCATCGCAGTGTCTCGCCCCCAAAAAAGAGTAGCATTTGCGCAATGACAGACCACCAGGCCGACTTGCTCGTTCTCGCTACCCTTTGCGGAATCGATACAGAGTATGTCGATGGTTTGGGCCGTGCGAAGAGTGCCCAGCCCGATGTGATCATCAAGGTGCTGCAAGCGCTGGGAATCGAAATCCAATGCGCTGCCGAGGCCCGGGCGATCCTAGATGACCGGACACACGCTCCCCAGAGAATACTCGCTCCGTGCATCGTTGGCAGCCCGGAGAATTCGATCGCCCGACTCTGTGGAATTGCCGGCCAACGTTTCGAAGCACTGCTTCGCGTTGAAGATGGAATCACACGGAACTACGAGGGCGCGCTCGATGAAGAAGGGGGCTATGCAATCTCGCTTGGAGAGCTGCCGCCCGGCTATCATGATCTAGATGTCCACATCGCCGATTCCACGCTTCACGCTCGGGTACTGGTTGCGCCAGCGCGAGCCTATGGTGCTCCGGACGGTAGTCGTGCTTGGGGCTTTTTCTGTCCGACTTATGCACTGCGGCACGATCGGGATTGGGGCATTGGAGATTTGGCAGCATTGGGACGAATGATGGACTGGGCTCGCCAGCAGGGCGCTTCCTTTTTGGGGACGGTGCCGCTGCTCGCCGCAAACTATCGAGAGGACTTTCAGACAAGTCCCTATTCACCAATGAGCCGATTGTTCTGGAACGAGATTTATCTCGACATCGACAGCCTCCAGACTCAGTATGATTGTCCGGCGCTACGCACTCTTCTCAAATCGGCGGAGCACAAGGCAGAAGGCTTGCGCCTTCGAGAGCTGCAACTGGTGGATTACGCCGCCGCCAGTGCTCACAAACGCGCTGCTCTTTGGTGTATTGCGGAAGAGGCTTGGCAGAAGCGAGGGGAGTCTCTTACTGCAATTCTTGAGGAGAATTCCAGCCTTCGTAGGTACGCAGAGTTTCGGGCGGCGATGGAAGCATCGGGGCGTACTTGGCATTCGTGGCAGAAGGAGCAAAGGGCAGGTACTCTCTCGCCGGCCGACTACGATCTGCAGTGTTTTCGCTACCATGCCTTTGTGCAAATTGCGCTAGAAGAAGAGTTTGTCAAATTGGCGGACAAAGATTGTACCTTGTACCTGGACCTGTCCGTGGGGGCGGCAGGCTCGTCCTACGACGTGTGGAACTACAGCGAGAGCTTTACCCAAGGTGTCGATGTTGGAGCACCGCCAGATGGATTGTTTGAAGGCGGACAGAACTGGGCCTTGCCGCCGCTTCATCCACAAGCATCTCGCGAGCGCGGACACGACTACTTTATCGAGTGTGTGCGCACTCACATGCGGCATGCTGGAATGTTGCGAATTGATCATGTCATGGGGCTTCACCGGCTATACTGGATTCCCAGCGGGGTTTCGGCGGCAGAGGGCGTTTACGTGCGCTATCCGGCTGACGAACTATACGCGATATTGCGGATCGAGTCGCATCGCAACTCTTGTGCGCTGGTTGGAGAAGACTTGGGCACAGTCCCAGGCGAGGTACGTCCAATGATGGCAGAGTTTGGTATGCACCGCCTCTACGTTGGGCAATTCTCCGTTGATGAGAGCGACTCGACTGGCATGCGGTTGTCCGAACCACCAGTCAATTCGATCGCCAGCCTCGGTACTCACGATACTGCAACGGTGGCCGGCTGGTTTGACGAGTCCAAGATTAGAGATGTGAACGTAGAGACCTTGATGCGCGGCTGGACCGAGCAACTGGCAGCCTCTTCGGTGGCGGGACTCCTCATCAACCTAGAAGACCTATGGCTTGAGCGGGAACCACAAAATCGTCCGGGAACAGGACCGGAGATGCCCAACTGGCGGCATAAAATGGTTCGCGACGAGTCGGCAATTCACCGGGATGTGGAATTGCGAGAGTGGCTCGCGACGATCAATCGCTTGCGAGCTGCCAAAAACTAGCAGAGAGGGGAGGAATGTCGAGCACCACACTGTGCTCGTGGCCGTGACTGGGCGCGCCTTGAGTTTGTACCCGTGCTTGTTTACTATAGCCACTTCCGCCGAAGTCGGTGTTGTCGGTGTCTAAGAGTAACTCCCACGTTCCCGCTGTCGGGGTGCCGAGTCTGTACCCTCTGTGCGATTCTGGAGTGGCATTGACTACTACGTAGACAGTGTCTCCTTTGCTGTTTCTTCTGGCGTACACAAGAATCGAATTGTCTGCGTCTTGGGTGTGTACCCATTGAAATCCCCCAGCCTCACAGTCGAGTTCATAGAGCGCCGAGTTGCCTTTATAGAGTTTGTTGAGTTCCGTGACACATTGTTGAATCTGCGCATGTTCGGGTTGATTCGCCATTGCCCAGGGAAGCTCTGTCTCGTGCTCCCACTCGCCAGTTTGTCCGAACTCGCACCCCATGAAAAGCAGTTTTTTTCCGGGACAGCCGTACATATGTCCGAAAAGCAGGCGCAGATTCGCGAATCGCTGCCACGTGTCGCCTGGCATTCGATCGAGCAGTGACCCTTTGCCATGAACCACTTCGTCATGGGAAAGCGGCAGAGCGAAGTTTTCTGTAAACGCCCACAAGTTGCGCCGAGTAATGTCATCTTGGTGATGCGCGCGATGGATGGGCTCTCGCTGGAAGTACTCGAGCGTGTCGTGCATCCAACCCATGTCCCATTTGAAGCCAAACCCGAGCCCTCCTTGGTCGACCGGGCGGGTTACCTTGGGAAACGCGGTACTCTCTTCTGCGATAGTTTGAGCATGGGGGAATTCCCTATAGATCGCGGTGTTGAGTTCTTGCAGAAAGGCGATGGCCTCCAGGTTGTGATTACCTCCGTGTTTGTTGGGAATCCACTCGCCCTCTTTGCGTGAATAATCCAAGTAGAGCATGGAAGCGACTCCATCAACTCTGAGACCATCTATATGGAACTTGTCGAACCAAAAGATCGCGCTAGAAATTAGGAAGGAACGGACTTCGTGGCGTCCGTAGTTAAAGATATACGTCTTCCAGTCCGGGTGAAAACCGGCTCTTGGGTCGGCGTGCTCGTAGAGGTGCGTGCCATCAAAGTCTCCCAAACCGTGAGCATCGACGGGGAAATGGGCAGGAACCCAGTCCAGAATAACTCCGATGCCGGCTTGATGCAGGCTATCGATCAAAAACATCAAGTCTTGCGGGCTGCCATAGCGTGAGGTTGCAGCGAAATAGCCGGTGACTTGGTATCCCCAGGAGCCGTAGAAGGGATGTTCTGTCACCGGCATGAGTTCTACGTGGGTGAACTCCAAGGCACTTACATGGGCGATGAGCAATGGCGCTATCTCCCGGTAGGAGAGGTGTTCACCGGCATCGTTGCGTTTCCACGATCCTAGGTGAAATTCGTACGCCGAGATGGCGCTGGTGTGTGGCGCTGGCTTTTGTTGCTCGTTCCATGACGCATCATTCCATTTGTACTTCAGGGAAGTTACGCGAGAGGC
>JAESTW010000727.1 GCA_016763395.1 Kofleriaceae bacterium | reverse complement strand
GCCATGGACTACATCGAGCGCCAGCAAGCCAGTGCCAGAGAGCTGCCGAACCACCATAGCCTGGAAAAAGCAATTGCCGCTCGGGTCAACGCGATATGCTTGTATCACTCAAACAAACGCCTACTCGCCCAGCAGATACTCTCTCTATCATCCAACATGCTGGAAGAACTCGCGGTCCAAGGACTAGAGCGGGCCCTCACCTCTTATTACACATGGCAATTTTCCGACCGTCCGAACCCCGCACTCGCGTCCGGGCTCTACTCGCTACTCTCATCGAGAGGGGAGCCAAGTGCCCCAGTCCCGCTGTCCGAAGTTCTTCTTTCCTTACTTGAGGAATACGAAGCGGATTGACCTAGGTTACAGGGCCATTCCGTAGTAATTCACTAAGACCTTCTCGTCTTTACTTTTGTACACTTTGACAGGATAGCCCACCGACGGGTTTCCTTCACGTTGCGCGATAGTAGCGTAGTAGCCTTTTTTGAGGCCTTTTCCCGCTTCTTTTGGAATGGAAATAGGGTCGACTTTTATGACATCTCGTGTCGATCGTGCGTTGGTACATTTTTGGCTCCGCTTAAAACGGCCGGAACTATGTACACCTCGTATTCCCGTGCGAACACAATTGTAGTGTCTGTCATTTCGAACGACGTCTTCAAATTGAACCTCTAAGAACTTCCCCTTACGAACGATCCGCTTAATGATGCCAATCGAAGCGCTGGGATTGGCCGCTCTTACATCACCAAACGCGTCATAGTATCGAGGTGGGACGAAATTCCCTCGTATGGAAAACGATGAATTCTTCTCTTTCGCCTTCTTGACAGCTTTGTGGGCTGCAATCCTGGCCGCATAGCGCGGTCCACGAGTTTGTTCCATCTTCTCTAGCATATCTACATAGCCACGAGCCATAATCGCATTGCCGTTGTTCTTTTCACATTCGTACGCAGCAATCAATACCAAGCTAGCAATGCCATGAGACCCGGCCGCAACCACGTCTTCGACACTCTTGGGTTTGTTCTGAAGAACAAGTTTCCGGACAAAGCCATTGGCCTTTACTGAGCAACCGGAGAACTTTGACTTATCACCTTTGAGAACCGCCTCTTCAATGCCGAATGCGAATTTCACCGCTTCAGAGTTGGCGCGATACTCTGAAGCCCACCCATCAAAACCGTCCGACGCGGCCTTCTTTACAAATCGAAAGTCCTTACCATACTCTTTTTCGTTGTAGGCGTGCCACTGGCGATACAGATACTGAAAGTCGTAGTACTTCATCATTCCGCGGGCGAGTTGCGTGTCATCGGCCCCAAATTTTCTCATCTCGGCGAAATACGCATCAAAGTTTATGAGTTTCACGTCGTGAAGTGCCGACAATCCATAGCTGAGGGAATTACCGGCATCCTTGAATACAGAATAGACAAATGCCAAGCGTTTCACATGAGAGTCAATTTCGATTTCCCGGTCGAGCCACCATGTTAAAGAGTTGCCTTCTCCTGAGCGGCTGCATCCCATACCAACCATAAAAGCCTGGTTGTGGTACTTCTGGAGCGTGGTGTTTTCTCCTTTGAGTTCATAGCTCTCGCAATTCTTCGGTGTAGAGGAAAGAGATTTCGCGGCAACAACAGAGAACAAAAATGCTTGATGCTCCTCGGACATCCCTGATGCATTGGCTCTAGCTTGCATGTACGCTCGTACCCAAGAGAAGCGGTTTGCACTTCGACTACCCGCACAAGCAAACTCTGCGATATTGGACATGGCCGTGGTCTCATAAATGTCCGAGATGTCTTCGATGGCGCCTCGAAATTCATTTTCCGTCGATTTGGTTTTGTCCCACCGATTCTCCCTCGAAACACTCCCGCACCAGGATGGCCCACGCATTGCTATTACCGGCGCTCCTTTACTAGGAGAAACTCTCATGGACGCCGGAATTGCAGAAACGGAGTCTTCCACCGCTCCGGCAACTTCGACTGGTTGTTTCATCGGAGTGGTCGCCCTCGCCGGTGTAGCCAACAGCCCAGTATTGGGCACTCCAGCAGGTGGATTTTCGGGCGACGCAATCGGCTGAGTTGATGGAGCCTGCGCGTTTGAACCGCCGGTTTGCGGTGCCGAACTCGAACCCCCGGCCGGCTCCCCGTTCACACTCAACCCAACCTTTCCGGCCAGAGCACAGCTGACCAGAGGCAAGACACAGACGATCGCAAATGGCTTAAAAAATATCATGCAAAGCCATATTGCAGATTGCATGCCCACACCTTTCGGCCTCGTTTGGGGCCTTTAGCGCAATATCGTTACATTGCACCTGTATCGTTGCGCGTTACACCAATGGGGACAACGATGGAGATTCTCACTCGCTACCGAGCAAGTATCTCGAGTAGCTGCGAATATCCGTGAGCACTAGGTAGCAGCGACTTGCCAGGCAACCTGGGCGGCGATACCTTCGCCGAGTGCTTCTACACGAACTAAAAGGTCACAAAGTCGGCATCTGCGTCTCAGGAGGTCTCGACAGTAAAACTGTTACCAGTCGCTTACTGGAAGCCGGCGTCGACGTGCTTTGCTACTCGGCAGATCTTGCACAGCCGGACGAGGAAAACATCTCCGACATCATCGACAAGATGAATCCGACGGGGGCAAAAACCGTGATCATCGACTTGAAACCGGAGATGGCCGAAGCTTGCTTCATGATGGTTAGCGCACAAGCGATGTACGACGGTGGCTATTGGAATACCACTGGTATCGCTCGAGCGGTAACGGTAAAGGGTTTACTCGCCGCGATGCGCGCTGACGGTTGTACGGTTCTGGCGCACGGAGCTACCGGACGCGGTAACGACCAACTTCGTTTTGAGAGATACACCAATGTTCTGGCTCCGGACATGCTGGTCTACGCGCCGTGGCGAGACCCAGAGCTTCTAGAGCAATTCCCCGGACGGCAGCAAATGGTCGCGTATTTGGCGGACAAAGGAATCGAAGCATCGGTTGGCCCCAAGAAGCGCTACTCGACAGATGCGAACCTGGCCGGACTCTCGCACGAAGCAGAAGATCTAGAGTCTTTGGAAACGCCGAGCACCATTGTTTCGCCTCTGATGTGCGTTTGGCCGCACGATGCTCCAGAAGAGCGACACGCGGTGACACTTCGTTTTGAGAAAGGCCGATGCGTCGCGATGGACGGAGAGGAGCTCGCGCCCTTGGACATCATGCTCAAAGCCAACGAACTTGCCGGTCGCTTCGGTGTTGGTCTCAAAAACGCGCTTGAGAACCGGGTGATTGGCACCAAGAGCCGCGGCGTGTACGAGGCACCGGGCTTAGAACTCTTGGGCACTGGCCTGCGAGCCGTCTATCAGGCAACCATGGATAGACGCTCTACCGGCCTCTTTCACTCGATGTCGAGACTGGTAGCGGAGCAAATCTATGACGGACGCCTCTTCGATCCCGGTGCTCGGGCTGCTATGGCCGGCATCAACGTGCTCGCGGAGTATGCAACTGGTACCGTTGACTTAGAACTTTACCGAGGTCACATCTACTTTGGCGCGTTGCGAGACTGTCCGCACTCCCTCTACAACGAGGCGGATTCATCGATGGAGGCCAGTGACGGACTCAATCCAGCTAGTTCGCAGGGCTTTGTCGAAGTGTTGGCCGTGGAGGCAATATCCCTTGCCAATGCCGGACAAATTGAATCTATTTAGAACGCCCGCGTTCTCTGGACTACCAAGCATGTTCTCAACCAAGCGCCAGCTGCCTCAACGGGTCGCAATCTTCCTTCTCTCCGTACTTGCCTTCGCTTGTGGGAAGGGCGACTCCACGCCGGACAATACCATTCGGGTCACAGGAATCCCGGACGAGAACCCGACCGAATTGGCTCGTGAATTTGAGCCCATGGTCAAGCTCCTGGAGGCCAAGCTCGGTGTCCCGGTAAAATACATTCCACTCACAGACTATGGTGCTGCTGTTCAGGCGTTAGCAGCCGGCAAGGTCGACTTTGCATGGCTTGGCGGATTTACGCACGTACAGGCGCGTAACCAGGCAAAGGTTGTACCCTTGGTGATGCGCGACATTGACCGCAAGTTTCACAGCGTCTTCATCGTCAATAGCAATCGCGGCATTACTGATGTCACGATGCTCAAAGGCAAGAAGTTTGCCTTTGGCTCCAAGAGTTCGACCTCTGGCCACTTGATGCCGCGGCACTACTTGCTCAGTGAGCACAAAATTGATCCGGACAAAGACTTTGATGGATCACCGGTATTCAGTGGCGCACACGATGCCACAGTTAAGATTGTCGAATCGGGCAAGGTCGCCGCCGGCGCACTCAACAAGCAAGTCTGGCTGCGCATGGTAGCCGAAGGAAAGGTCGACTCCAGCAAAGTGTCGGTACTGTGGGAAACGCCGGCGTATGTTGACTATGTGTGGACCGCCCGAGCGGACATCGACAAAGCAACGCGTGAGACATTTTCCAAGACTTTTCTCGGACTTGATTCGGCCAACCCTGAGGACAAGAAAATCTTGGAGCATATGGGCGCCAAGTCCTATGTTCTCGCTAGCCCCAGCGACTTCGACGCCATCGAAGAGGTCGCTAAGGCCATTGGAATGCTCAAATAGCTGTGCTTGCTCCCAAACTGGTGCTCTCTGGTGTTAGTCGGCGATGGGGCAGCCGTGAAGCTTTGCGTGATGTTAATCTGAGCATAGAGCCAGGTGAACGCATTGCCCTCATTGGACCGAGTGGCAGCGGCAAAACGACTCTTCTGCGCTTGCTTATGGCCACGCTAAAGACGAGTTCAGGCTCGATCGCAGTTGATGGCCGTGCTATCGGACAGATGACCCCCCGAGAAATTCGCAACCATCGACTTCGCTGTGCACTTGTCGATCAAGGGGCGCAAATTCTCCCCAAACTCTCCGTACATGCAAACGTAATTGCTGGCAGCGTCGCGACCTGGCCTTGGTGGAGAACCTTGGCATCCACAGTACTTCAGTTTGACAAAGAGAAGGTAGCTGCATTGCTCGACGATGTTGGCTTGGCGGACAGACAATGGGATCGTGCCGATGAGCTATCGGGCGGACAGCGACAGCGAGTCTCTATAGCCCGTGCGCTCGCTGGAAATGCCCAACTCTTACTTGCGGACGAGCCTACAGCGGCGCTCGATCCTACGACTTCTGCTGACGTTATCAAGCTCATGGGCCGAGTTACCAAAGAGCGCAATGCGACCCTTGTTATCTCTACCCACCGCGTAAGCCAAGTCTTGGGAGAAGTTGACAGGCTCATCGGCGTCCGAGATGGAGAAATCTTTTTCGATCAGGCTAGCGACAAAACCAGCGACGACGAATTGCAGGCTCTCTACGAGGGCAGCCGTGAACGCGCCTAGTTCGCGAACAGCTGTGCGCAGTGCCAGCGTAGCCTTCCTCCTTCTTATTGCGATTTGGCACAGTGGCTTTGCGGCGACACTGCTTTGGGACAGTGAAGGGCTTGCCAGTTTTGGAGATGTGCTCGCAGGCTTTGGTTCACCGGACTTCAGTGGTAGTTTTCTTAGTCGGATAAAGACCTTAGCGATCGAGAGTTTCCTAATTGGCGTCCTTGGAACTGCCTTAGCGCTACTTGTTGCATCCTTTCTTGCGATAGCAGCAGCGGAAATTCCTGGGTTGGAAGATGATCCCGCTCACAGCCCTTCACGCGTTTTTACACGACACCTGCTTCGAGTCTGTGCCAGAGGAATTCTTACCTTCTTTCGCTCCATTCCCGAAATAATTTGGGCGTATCTCTTTGTCCGGATTTTTGGACTTGGTCCGGGCCCGGCAGTCTTCGCTATTGGTATCACTTTCGGGGGCATCATTGGCAAGCTCTTCGCCGAACTCATTGAAGCTGCGGACCCAGCCCCAGCAAGGCACTTGCGCGCTACCGGCGCCGGTTCTGTCGCTGTTTTTGTTTACGGAGTGCTGCCGCTAGTACGCAGGCAGTGGGTGGCATACACCATCTTTAGACTAGAATGCGCCATTCGCTCCGCGTCTATACTTGGAGTTGTTGGTGCTGGCGGACTGGGCCAAGAAATCGATTTGAGCATGCGGTATTTTCAGTACGATAAACTCGCAACGGCTCTACTCGCAGTCTTTGCCTATGTCGTTGTATTGGAGATTGCCGGAATTTACCTGCGTAAAATACGCCCGGCATGGCCAGTTGCGTGTTTGGTCTTTGCCAGCATACTTGCCCTCTTCCACTTGGACATTCCTTGGCATGAGCTGACATCCGCAGAGTCGCTCAAGCAAGCCAAGGCCTTTCTTTCTGGTTTTGCTCACCCAACAACGACTTGGCCCTTTATCAAAAACGCGTTGCACTTGGTGCTACTCACGGTCTCGATGGCTTGGGTAGCAACCATCATCGCTGCCGTATTGGCCTTCGTTTTGGCTCCGATGGCCGCAACAACCTTCACTGTCCGGGGTTACCTTGTAGATGCACCGCGCGGTCGGGGCTGGTTTCAATGGGCCTTTCTATTGGTCTTGGTCCCGTTACGACTCACCTTGCAAGTCACTCGCGCACTACCAGAACTTGTCTGGGCATTGCTCTTTATTGTGTGGGTAGGCCCAGGAGTCACAGCGGGAATCCTCGCGCTCACCGTACACACCTTTGGAATTCTCGGACGACTGTACAGCGATGTTTTCGAGGAAGCCGAACCCGCGCCTGCCAGGACACTAGAAGCGAGCGGCGCTGGCCCCTTAGCGCGTTATCTCTGCGGGGTATTGCCCCAGGTCATGCCGCGAATGCTAGCGTTTACCCTCTTTCGCTTTGAGGTTAATGTCCGGGCTGCTGCGATGTTGGGATTTGTTGGCGCAGGTGGATTGGGGGATGCCCTGCACACTGCAATCAGTCTTTTTCACATGAACGACCTAGCGGCGCTCTTACTGGTAAGTCTCGCCGTCATCGTAATCATCGATAGCATTGGTGATTGGTTGCGAATGCGTCTTATTCGGGGCTAGCTCTGCGCAACGACTCGAGGCCTGTAAGGAGCAGCTCGAGTCCGAAGGAGAGTTCGTGTTCGCCATCGTAACGCCCTTCTATCACCTCTGAAGATAACCCGGCAAGATTGGGATACATCTCCATTGGCAACTGTGGCATGTACTCTTCTGCGACATCTTTGTATTCTTCAGGCTCGAAAGGAAAGTTTAGGCGCTGTAGCGTGAACCCGTAGATAAAGCTATCTAGTGTATTCCAGGCATGATCAGCCATCTCATAAGAAAATCCCGCAGACAGCAGACAACCCAATGTCGCGTCCACATATCGAAGCATCACGGGACCGACATTCACCCGGGACATCAGTAGCATCGCCGCCCAAGGGTGCTGCAGTAGTACTGCATGCGCGGACAACGCTCGCTTGCGCATCTCGTCCTTCCACTCACCGGTATCACTGGGAATTTCGATCTCTGCGACGACCAACTCAACCATGCCATCTAGCATGTCATCCTTGTGCTTCACATGATTGTAGAGTGACATCGCTTCGACTCTCAGCGCCTGGGCCAATTTCCGCATGGACAAGGCATCGAGCCCATCCTTGTCCGCCAGTTTCTGAGCACGTTTCAAGATACGTTCGCGACTCAGGGGAGTTCGGCGTCGGGGTCTTTTTGTTGGTGTCTTGTCAGGCATTATAGAGGATGCTTGCGCGTAGATTAGCATACGCTGTAAGTTTTACTTGACGAATCTACACCCTGAGATTAACTTACAGCGTAAGCATAGTCGTGCACACTCAACAGGACCGATAACATCATGATATTACGCGAATCAAACTCTACGAACACACAAATGCGAGCTCTTGTAGCAACCGGGTACGGCTCACCTGAAGTATTGCAGCTCGCCCGAGTCGACCGCCCAACTCCAAAATCTGACGAGCTTCTCATCAGGGTACATACCAGCAATCTCACCGCTGCCGACAGCATGATGCGACGAGGGGATCCAGCCTTTGCCAGACTCTTTCTCGGAGTTCGCAAGCCCAAGGCCACCATTCCGGGAACAGGGCTTGCGGGTACGGTCGAAGCAGTCGGCTCAGCTGTCACCCAATTTCGAGTTGGTGACGAAGTCTTTGGCGAAGCCGGACTTCACTTCGGAGCGCATGCCGAGTTTGTTTGTGTTCCCGAAAATGGAGTCATCCTGCCAAAGCCTGAGTTTCTGAGTTTTGCTGCAGCATCCTCAATGTGTGATGGCCCGATGACGTCATACAATTTCCTACGGAGAATGGCGGACATTAAGCCGGGTCAGAATGTGCTCATCAACGGCGCGTCCGGATCGCTCGGCACGGCGGCAGTACAACTCGCCAAAGCCTTCGGGGCGCGCGTAACCGCCGTGTGCAGTACTGTCAACATAGAGTTGGTCACCGAGCTTGGAGCGGACATCGTTATCGACTACACGGTCCAGGACTTCACCGAAAACCACGATCGCTATGACGTTATATATGACACCGTGGGAAAACGTTCATATCGGCAATGCAAGAAAGCTCTGACCAAAAGCGGCATGTATTTGTCTCCGGTGCTGAGCATTCCCTTACTCTTTCAGATGTTGTGGACGAAGATAGTTGGCCAGAAACGGGCCCGGTTTGATGCGACGGGCATTCGACCAGCATCTGATCTGAGGGCATATCTAAGCCAGCTTATCGCTATGGCCGAGGATGGCACTCTTCGCACTGTCATCGAGAAGAGCTACGAATTCGACGACTTCATTGCAGCCCATCAACATGTGGACGCGGGACACAAGAAAGGAACTGTCCTATTTCAAATCGCGTAGCAGACTCACTCTCCGATAGTTATGATCCGGACTATACGAAATACTATGACTTCGATCTTCAAGGCAGCGCATCGCTCACGTGCCACAGCTCCTTGCCATAAACACCGATTCTAGGTTTTATCACGCAGAGAGCCAGAAGTTCTTGGTTCACCGGACTGCTAAGTGTTATACTCATTTCATCGCGGGGCGAGATGCTCCGCACACGAAGAAAACACAACAAGAAAACACAGCATGACTTCATCCATATACAGCATTAAGAACGAAAGACTGAGTATTGAACTCGGTTGCTTCGGGATACATGCCGCTGAGATGGTGTTTAGTTATACGAAACAACCAGGCTCACCGGCACGGCCCGAGCAAGATCTATATCGTCCGGCAACCAGTATCGCCAAAAATATCAAAGGGGTAGTAACCTAGTAAAAGCACTCGCATCTTTACTAGCAAGCCACCCAGGAAACACCTCGGTGGCTTTGTTGTTTTTCGGACATTTATCCGCGCTCCGCGCACTCACTTTGGCCAACTCACACTCCGATTGGGGAGTCATCCAATGGCAGGATAACCGGCTTTGAATCGGTTTATGGAGGTTCGAATCCTCTCTCCCCAACCATGTCTATGGCGTTTGTACAAATCCTTCTTGATTGACAGGTGTACGGCGTTGCACGGATAGCAGATTGATAACTAAATAGTAAGAACGACGCGAGGAACCAAGTGTGTTCCTCTTATGGGCACTCGTGTGTCCGTGGCGTAGAACGCCAAAACTATGGGCCCTGAGTGCAAAAATCCCTTTGTACTCAGATTCCCTATGCCCTTGTAACTCAATGTAGAGTATCCGGCTTTTAACCGGCTCGTTGAAGGTTCAAATCCTTCCGGGGGCACTATTGGAAGATTGACAGAGCGGTAATGTGTTGGCTTGCTACGCCACAGCTGGCCTATGGGCTACAGGAGTTCGATTCTCCTATCTTCCTCCAATGTCCCTGTCCACTAACGGCCAAGTGACCTGGTTTTCATTCAGGCAATCGGAGTTCGACTCTCCGCAGGGATACTACTATATGCGCAGGACGGCTCATCTGGGGATGGGACCGGTTTTACATGCCGGCCGTGAAGAGTTCGATTCTCTTGTCCTGTACTACAAATCGGCTAACTCCGGACAATGGTGTCCGGACGCTACGACAATCAACCTATATACAAGGAGGTCCAATCATGACGAACGACGCAAATACACTCGGGCCTGCTGAACATATTCTTCAGGCCATCCTTACTCACTCGGACCATATGGTCCACAACCGTCCGGGAATTGTTATCAACGATTCTTCAAGCAAGCTCGGTGTACGCTGGGATCCAGTAACTCATAAAGTAGAAAACGACCAAAAAATTGTCTACAAACTCGTCAAACGAGGCCGCGACTCTGACCGTGTCCGAATGGGCGTATTGAACGACTCCAATATAGTTGTAAACGGGGCATTCACGGGTTCCTATCGATCTCCAGGCCTTTTCCCCGAAGTCGCAACATGGCTCTATCGCCAGGTTTCAGAGGTTTGGAAACTAGACAATGAGTTTGCAGCACGCTGGGCTTCTTTTGCCTTTGGCGAAGAACATCGAGACCTAAAAGTCGTACTCGCTGCATTCATGCTGGTGCAATCTCGCAAGGGTGATCCAGTGATGGAAGACGGCGAGCTGCTCTTCAGTGATGACGACTACCGTGATGTCGGTGAAGCGATGATGCTTCTGCGACGCAAGGACAAACGCGATCTAAACCCAAAGCTACTGCTTCGGATCCATGATCTACTTAGCCTTGACGGTGTGGCTCAGATCAACCGTGAGCTGGGATTCGGACGGTCGACTCGACGTGCATTCTATGGACGATGGCCCAAGGTCGTCGAAAAGTGGCTGCGCTACCGGGAAGAAAACCCGAAAATGCTCGATGGACTCGTAAAGGCGGGATTCCGGACAAGTGTCATGGATCTGGCAAGGCGAGTTGGTTACAAGCCAATGACCACAAACTTCTTCGAATCACTGCGATGGAAACAAAAGCAGAGTTCTGATGGTCGTCGCTCGATGGCAATTGGAGTATCGGTCAAGGCCGCGGAATCTTGGGCATCGCTCAACGAGCTTCAGATTTGCGAGAAAATTATCGCGGATAAGCCTGGCTGGAAACGCATTGTAGGACTACTACCAGGAACTATCGGGCTTACCCGAGCAATCATGGCAGCGGCACTGGAGTCGAATGCACTCTCGGACAAAGACATCGTAATCCTAACTCCAACACTGGAAGATCTGGGACTGCTTGAAGTGCAGGAGATTCGCGATCGATGGACTCGTGCCGTGAAGGCAGCCGAGGACATGCGCGCGCTCAACATTGCCCGCAATGTTCGTACTTCTGCCGTCAAAGAAGCACTTGTGCAAGCGGCGGACAAAGCGATGCAGAAGGCAGTTGCAGAGGTTAGTCGTGACATTGAAGTCTACGTATTCGTCGATATCTCGGCGTCTATGCAGGGAGCCATTGAAGCGGCTAAAGAGTATGTCTCGAAGTTTATTCAGGGTTTTGCGCTAGAGAGGCTGCATGTTGCAACCTTCAATACACAGGGACGGGTTGTGGACATCAAGCATGCATCGGCTGCTGGCGTTCGCAATGCATTTCGGGGAATCCATTCCGGTGGAGGAACCTCTCACGGCGCTGGAATTCGTGCACTGCAAACGAGGGTACCGAGGGAAGGTTCGGACGTTCTCTTCATCTTCGTTGGAGATGAAGAAGAGTATGGGACCTTTGCTTCCGACGTTGAAGCGTCCGGGCTTAGTCCAATGGCCTTCGGTTTCATCAAGGTAGTTGGCTATGGTTCAGGTGGAACTGCCGTTCGCAATACTGCGGCGGAACTAAAGATTCCCTGTTTCATGATCGACCAAGGTACCTTCGAAGATCCGTACGCAATTCCGCGTACAATCCGTAACCTCGTGGCAGCAACCCCGGTTAGTCCGACTGCGCTGGGTAAGCAAAAGAGCAAGCGTGTCAATCTAGTGGAGAAAATCCTCAAGACTGAACTGCTGAGAAAACCCACCTGGGCGTAAATCCAGGTATCGCCAGAAAGAAAGTAAATGGGATGGAGAGACCTACTAACAAAAGAGGAGAAAACGGTTGTCCTTCCTTGGATTGGAAGTCGGTCTCTCCATTTCGAAAACCAACGCTGGAGGCTAAATGGCACCGCACCTGCGGAGCATGGGTGGTACGAGTTTCACCTGGAAAACCGCAGGGCGACGTTGGTCGCCGTGGCAGAAGCCAATTCCGAGTATCTACGATGTACTTCTACCGGATATTTAGTAGGAAATCGTTTCGTACCGGACAAGGTTGGTGTCAAAGAGAT
>JAESTW010000726.1 GCA_016763395.1 Kofleriaceae bacterium | reverse complement strand
TGCCCTTTGCGTGCCAATCGATCGCATCGCAGCAAATCTTCCACCGCCGAGGTGATTGAGATCTCATTGTATTGCTTCAAATCACCGTGTTCCGGCAAGTTCAAGAGCCCGTACTTTCGAAGTGCCTTGGCCCGACTGCCGCGCAGAGCCTTGGCCAGCGACGCCTTGCCAACCGGACGCCGCAAATTGTCTACCGCCGAGACAATCACAGTCAGCGCCTCTTCCGGCAGCGCCTCAATATCCGCGAGTTTGGCCTCTTTTTGGGCCTGCCAGCCAGCGAGCACATCATCCCCTATCGTACAAACATCGCAAGATCCACAATCCGTGGGTGTCGCTTCTGGGTCAAAGTGCTGACAAAGCAAGGTCTGCCGGCAGGTGGTAGCCATGGCATAGCCCTCGAGTCCCGAGAGCGCATCGTCGGAACGGGTGCGATCTTTCGCGCCTCGGACAAGCCGGCGCTGGAGCATCATATCCCCCGCGGAGAAGAACATGAGGCAGTGTCCGGGTTGCCCATCTCGGCTCGCGCGTCCAGCCTCTTGGTAGTATGCCTCCAGGCTTCCGGGCGCCTGAAAGTGCACAATCACGCGAACGTCCGGATAATCGATACCCATACCAAAGGCGTTGGTCGCCACTAGGACCCGGAGCCGGCCCGATTCAAAGGCAGATTGCACTTTGGTGCGCATCTCCTGGGGACGTCCGGCATGATAGAAGCCAACACGAAAATTCGCGCTCTTTAGTTCTGCGGCTACGGTCTCGCACTTCTTGCGGCTAGCACAATAGATGATTGCCTTGCCCGCTCCAGAATCTACCCGAATGTTCGCCTCGTCCAGTAGCCCCATCATATGCTCAATCCGGGCATCGTGATTGGTCTCGTGGCTCACCGAGAAGCTTAGATTCGGACGAGAAAAGTCCCCACAAATCACCTTCGGACTACGCATCTGTAGTCCTCGTATTATCTCCTCCACCACTCGGGGCGTTGCGGTCGCTGTCAACGCCATCATCGGCGCGTCCAGAATTTGTCTCAATTCGCCTAGGCGCATGTACTCGGGCCGAAAGTCGTGGCCCCAAGAGCTAACACAGTGCGCTTCATCGACAGCGATAAGAGCAATCTCACATCCCGCGATGAGCCGTTTAAACTGGGGTTTGGCCGCCCGCTCAGGTGAAACCAAGAGCACGTCCAATAGTTCTGCTTCTAATGCGGCCTCCACCTCGTCTTGCTCGTAACGACTCAAGGTCGAATTGAGAGCCGCCGCCTTCACACCCCGGGCCATGAGCGAGTCCACCTGGTCTTGCATGAGTGCTATCAGCGGCGATATCACAAGCGTTGTGCCGCGCCCAAGCTGCCGCTCCACCAGCGCTGGCAACTGGTAGCACATCGACTTACCGCCGCCGGTTGGCAAGAGTGCAATTACTTCGCGCCCCTGCGACCAAGCCTCAATCGCTTCATCATGGCCAGGCCGAAACTTCGTGTATCCCCAAACTTCTTTAAGTTTAGGCAGCAGCAATTGTGAGCGATCCTCGTGCACGGCACCACTCTACACTCGAGATCTGATGCTCCACCCTCGGCTCGGAGCCTATTGTGGCCATTGCCTAAACAAAAGCATCGCAACTCACTTGACCACCCGGCGAGCACCTAGTTATCTGGTGTTAAACCGGCCCCATGCCGGAAGCGACAGGACAGAATCCATGAGCAGTTTCCTCACTATTCTCGGCGGACTCGGTATTTTCCTTTTTGGGCTGCGCATCATGAGTGCCGGTTTGCAAAAAATGGCTGGCAATCGACTGCGAGCCATTCTTGCGAGCTTCACCAAGAACCGAGTCACCGGAATATTTAGTGGTTTTTTGATCACATGCGCTGTGCAATCCTCGAGCGCGACCACAGTTCTAGTGGTCTCCTTCGCCAACGCTGGTCTCCTGACCTTGACTCAATCGATGGGGCTCGTCATGGGTGCCAACATCGGTACTACTCTTACAGCGTGGTTGGTCGCGCTGCTCGGCTTTAAGATCAAGATCTCAGCCTTCGCCCTGCCGATTATCGGCATTGGCTTCCCGCTATCTCTCATCGCCAGTCGCCGTGCTCGGCAAATCTCTGAGGTCATGATCGGCTTCGGCCTGCTCTTCCTTGGACTCAAGTTTCTTAAAGACGGAATTCCGGACATCAAAAGCAACCCAGAGGCATTTGAGTTTCTGCAGAGCATGACTCAGTTCGGTTTTGGCTCGGTACTCCTCTTTGTACTTGCCGGACTCATCATCACCGTTATCGTGCAATCCTCTTCCGCCTCCACAGCCATTGTACTCACCATGGTTGCCCAGGAGTGGATTGAAATCGACCTAGCCGCAGCAATGGCCTTGGGAGCCAATATCGGCACAACCGTCACCGCTCAACTCGCAGTCATTGGCGCTAACAAAAACGCCAAACGAGTCGCTCACTTCCACACTCTCTTTAACGTCTTGGGTGTGCTGATGATTTTGCCCTTTATCTATCGTCTGCTCGATGCGATGGAGTTGATAATCCCTGGTTCGGACAACAACACGCTCGTAATCACCTCACGTGTCGCTGCCTTCCATACAACCTTTAACGTCATCGTAACTGTCGTCCTCTACTTCTTCGTCAATCGCCTGGAAAAGCTCGTTATGTGGATGATCCCGATCGATGAAGCAGACGACGGCGCCCATCTCAAGTTCCTGCAAACCGGACTTCTCGGCACTCCTGAGCTTGCCACTATTGAAGCCCGTAGGGCCCTGCAAAACATGGTTGGCGTATGCAATCACATGTTCACCAACCTCAAGCAAGTGATCGGAAACCCGGACGAGAAGCTTGGCTCTATCGTTGATGACATCAAGCGCGAAGAGCAGAAGACCGATGACATGGAAGAAGAAATCATCGCCTTTTGCTCCCAGCTCGCTCGCGAAGGAAACTCGACTGAGGTTGGGGAAAAAGTGGCAACCTATCTTGAGATTGCCAACGATGTCGAGCGAATCGGCGATCACTGTATGAACCTGGTACTGCTCGCCGAGCGCCGATGGGAAAAGAAATTTCGCTTCTCAGATTCTACGCAAAAACAATTGCGCGAAATGATGGACTCAGTCGGTGCCTTCTTGGTTGCCACCGAGAAAACCCTTGGTAACGATGGAGAAGGCTCTCTCGCCGAGGTAAAACTCTTAGAGAGCAAGATCAACAAGATCCGCAATCAGAGCCGCAAGAGCCACGCCAAGCGCATGCAAGATGGCGATGTCACTGTCCGAGAGGGTCTCATCTTCCTGGACATGATGACCAACATGGAGAAGATTGGCGACTACTGCTACAACGTTTGCTCAGCACTGCACCATCCGCAAAGCTAAGCGCTCGCGGGGAGACTAGGGTCAGACTCAACCAAGAGTCGCTTCACTCGACCTCGCCCCGTTGACAAAAGTCCCGTTCTTCGAGAACGCGTCATGCAGGAGCCTGAGCCAAACCCTTACATGCTTCTTACTTCCCGGTCGGGGGTTTCCGGGTACTACCAGAGCATGACTACTTTTGATAAGACAATTGCAAACCGGGTGCGCATTGCACTTTCTTTATTTGCTGAGAAGAAGGCTCTTGTAGGAGGGCAAACGCGATGAAATCCGTACATGACGTTGCCATCTACGCCGTTATGGGCCTTGTCTTCCTTCTGGCTTTTCGAGCGACCATTAGCCATACGCAACAAGGGGCCATCATCGTAGAGAGTCGGGACCAGGCTGCGAAGGCCGCCCCAGGCATCATAAAAGTTACGGGTTCGGCGGATATGCTTGTTTCGCCGGACGAGATTTCGGTCGACATCGCCTATCAAGAATATTGGCACACAAACCTTCGGAACAAGAAGATGACCATCAACGCAATAGAGAAGAAGATCCTAAAAGCGGCAGCCGATGCAGGTGTCAGCACGAAGGACATCTCTATTGATAGCTATGGCGCTTGGAGACACGGCTGGAACTATTGGTATAGTTCGTACCGGCGTCGCACACAGTTGACGCAAAAAAAGCTCACTCTCAAACTACGTTCCTCTTCTCAGCTACAAGAGATCGTTGACAATATAAAATCCAAAACGCTTCGCAAAGAAGGAATATTAAGTATTACTCTTAGTGGTACTTCCCATAGTAAAATCCAGGAGTATCGCAAGACAGTGAAAGAAAAGGCTATCGAGGCGGCCAAGGACAAGGCTTCGTACCTTCTTGTGGCCGTACAAGAAACACGGGGTGAGCTCTTGAGTATTACGGAACTAAAGGATCCAGGGTCGACGACAACAACTCGCCACGGATGGCCCGGGTATCTCGGAGGCTATTCCAGCCAGACTTCTCTGGCGAACAATCTCGTTAGCAATATATCAGTCGCGACGCCTGCAGCTAGCGCGCAGACCGAATCCGGCGCGATGGACCTGCGCATGAAGCCGATACGACTGCAGTATGCGATCGAAGCGACCTTCAAGATTGCTCGCTAGCTACGGCTGCACGTCACCCGGCCTGCTATGATACGGACCTCTGCGGTCAGCTTGTTCCCGATTGCGTTGGCGCTCGTTTCTTGGAGACGCTTCCGGACAAACCCTACTGCATCGAGAACAGCGCGAAGCGTGCGCTTAGGGTTGCTCTAAGCTCTCCTTCGGCTCAAACTCGGGAGCGCCGCTTTTCTTTTTATGGTACTGAAACATAAGTATATAAGTCGAATAGGTCCAACGACTCCTATGGGTGGCGTTTACT
>JAESTW010000064.1 GCA_016763395.1 Kofleriaceae bacterium | reverse complement strand
GCGAGATCGTACTAGGTGAAATTCTCACGTTAAGTGAGATTAGCGAGGATGCAATAGACCCTGTCCTTGTGTGGGCCAATAGCCAGTATCGAGTCCTCTGGCGTGAGGGCGATGTGTTGATGGGACGAACTGTTGGCGTGGCTGAGAGTGTAATTCTTACGGACACCGCATCTGGGGTTCCTGCCGCAGCCTGGAACGGAAAGAGCCTTGTTGTGACCTGGCCAGACAATCGGGGAGCGGGCACGGGCAGTACAGCCCTGTTTTGCGCCCCATTTGATGATGGCTACAATAAGGAAGAACCCGAAACTGATATAACGGCAGGAATTACTGGCTTTTTCCAATCACCTGCGGCCGTTCAGGCTGATGCACAGGTCGGATTAGTCGGAATCAAGTCGTTGCCTCTTTCGGAGCTTCTCTTTGTGCGCCTGGACGGCAATGGCGCGCGCATCGCCGCCCCTGTTACCGTGGCCTCAGATGCCTTGGAGCCCTCTGTTACCTTTGATGGCAGCCAGTACAGTGTGGTGTGGCGTGAGGTGACGGGTGAGCAATCTATTATCTTGTTTCGTCAGATGAACGCCGTTGGCATGCTCTTGGCGCAGCCTATCAATATTAGCGAATCGGATTTTCCGTCTGTTGGTCCTGTAATAGTTCGTGGCGGGGACGGGTTCGCGATTGTTTGGCAGGAGCTCAATCAGCCGCTGGAGTCCTCCATTCAGCTACGCCTTGTTTCGTCGACTCTGGAATTGGGAGAGCTTGTTGAACTTGTTGCGCCGGAAGCCAATGCTTCGGTCCCAGCGATTGTCCGCGGTGACAGTTCCTTTGGTGTTGCGTGGCAAGAAAATCGCACTGGACAAGCGGAAGTGTTTTTTCGTGAGTTCGACTTTCTAGGAAATCCTCGCGGCGGAGCTGTGCGGTTATCGAGCGGGGATACGGCGTCCAATCGGCCGTCGCTGGTCTACAACGGAGAGAGGTTCGCAGCTTCTTGGCAGACCGGTCCGACCGGCGCGCGAGTGATTCGATTTCGGACCATTGACGTTCCTTAGTACGTCAGCCGGTTGAACCCGCCAGAGGCTCGCCCTTCTGCTTTTTAGGCGTCTCAGAGCGTTCACGAAAAATATTGGGATATGAAAGAATTTGAGCCGATGGATCGTTGGTGCTGTCATGAACGGACAAAGAAACAAGCAATCCCTCTTTTACGTGGGAGTCTTAGCATTTTCGATAATACTGGCAAATGCCTGTCACAAGAGCCCAACACAAAACACATCCGCAGCCAAGGCGCAGACGGCAACGCCAGAACGTCCGAGTGACTTCTTACCCGAAGTGAAGCAGGCACTAGCTTCACGAGGATGTCCAGAGTGGCTTGCCGAGGTAGCGGGGATGAAGTCAAATGATAGTGTGATGGACTGTGCCTCTTTGCACACAGACGCACAGGCTTGGGCACTGTGGTATTGGCAAGACGTCAGCACGGAGGAGTCGCGGCAATTGGGCGATGAAGAATTTGCGCTAACGCGAACCATTGTCGATGCTAACACTCGAGAAATTCAATTCCAGGGGGACTCCGACAAGTTCTCACAGCACCATGCGTATGGCAAGGGGCCGAATCGCATTGACATACTCGATCTCGATGGCGATGGACGTGACGAAGTACTTGAGACAGTTGGCGGCGGACAACAAGGAGTCTACTGGACGGAATACCTAATTGTCCAAATGGGAATGCAGAGTGCGATGAGTTTCGTTGAACTTCCTGTGGGAGGATACGCGGTGATAGATTTCTCAGCTAACGACAAGGGAGAAATGGTTTGCACCGGAGAGCTCAAAGTCGCACCCAACAAAAAGGGTTCACAACTCGTGTTCACAGGGTCGCTTTTTTTTCCGGACAATCCCAACGCACAAGAGTGCCCACAGCCTCAACATGTACGTCTTCAGCTAGAGGGATCGAGCATCACAACCCAGAACATGATGGCAACAGCTCCTAAAACCCAGACTCTGACGTCCGAAGCCCAGTGCAACTACGACTCCGATTGCAACCAGGGCTACCGCTGCCAAATTGTTCCGGGCTGCGATACTTGCGACGGAGGTGGAACCTACTGTGTGCTCTCTCGGTAGCGGTACCGACGAGCAGCTCTTTGTTACTGAAATGAGAACGGCTTAGGCCCTGTTTCTAGGAAGCCGAGGGCCCAGGATATGAGTATTGCAGCTACCCTTCTCCCTCTCGCTCGGGATAGACCGGTTGGTACATCTCGCTCTCAATGAATTCGAGTAGATCGTCCGGGCGGGCAAGCTCGGCGAGATTTTCTCGGTATGCCTGTTCCGCAACCGCTACTGCGATTTTTGCTGAGACATCGCGAATCTCTGAGAGTGGTGGGTAGAGGGAACCTTTGTCCAACTGGGCTTGGCTCACTTGCTCTGCCAATGTCCGGGCGGCTGCCAAGAACATCTCTTCTGAGATCCGAGTTGCCTGGCAGGCCACCGCGCCAAGCCCAACGCCGGGGAAGATGTACGCGTTGTTTCCCTGTCCGGGATGGTAGGTTTTACCCTCGAGGGTGACTGATGCAAATGGGCTACCACTGGAGAAGATGGCACGACCATCGGACCAAGTGTATGCCTGCTCCGCGGTGCACTCGGCCCGCGAGGTTGGATTGGAAAGAGCGAAGATGGCCGGACAGTCGTTGAACTTGGCCATCGCCTCGATAACTTCTTGGGTGAAAGTACTCGGTGCTCCGGTTGCGCCGATGAGAATGTGAGGCTGAATGTTCTCAATTGCGTCGACGAAGTTCATTGCCTGTTCTCCGCAAGCGTAGGGCAGGTTGTGTTCTTGCAAGTCGTCCCGAGAAGCGGTTAGCAGGCCATTGACGTCAACAAAGGTGAGTCGTTTGAGCGCCTCTTGCTCACTCAGTCCGGCAGCGACAAACGCTTTTACCGCGAGATCAGCAATCCCTGTTGCTGCAGATCCTGCACCGAGAAACATAATACGCAAATCTTCGAATGCGACACCTGAGACACGTGTAGATGCATATATGCCAGCCAGCGCAACAGCGGCTGTGCCTTGGATATCATCGTTGAAACAGAATATTCTATTGCGGTACCGCCGAAGTAGTCGGTATGCATTGGGAGTCAGAAAGTCTTCGAACTGAATGAGTGCACGCGGCCATTTGTCCAAGATGGCAGTGAGAAGTTCGTCCACCAACTCATCGTATGCCTCGCCCCGGACACGGCGTTCAGACACTCCAAGATACATCGGGTCATCTAAGAGTTCTTGGTTGTCCGTTCCTACGTCGAGCATAATCGGTAGGCAGTGCTGTGGGGCTATGCCTGCACATGCAGTGTACAGTGCGAGTTTTCCGATGGGAATACCCATGCCGTTTGCACCCAGGTCACCGAGTCCTAAAATTCGCTCACCGTCGGTAATCACCACAACCCGAACTTCGTGATCGGGCCAGTTGTCCAGGTTTTTGCGGATATCCCCTTTGTCCGACTGGGTGACATAGAAGCCTCGAGGATGGCGGAAGATATGCGCGAACTCTCGGCATGCTTGTCCGACGGTAGGTGTGTAGACTATCGGCATCAGTTCATCGATATGATCGATCAACGTCCGGTAGAACAAACGCTCGTTGCGGTTTTGCAGCGCTTGCAGCGCGATATACTTCTCGATGTCGTTTTCTTTGCGGCGAATATTGGCCAAGATACGCTTTTTCTGTCCCTCCATGGTGCCAACCCGTGCTGGCAAGAGTCCGCGCAGACCAAAACGCTCCCGTTCTTCCATTGTGAAGGCGGTAGACTTGTTGGTCGAGTTGTGGAGAAGTAATCCGAATCCGTGGCGTTCCTTGTTAGTCAAGCGCCGGAGAGTAAGCTTTGTAGTAGCGTAGGTCGCATATTCCCGGACGAAATTGCCTATGAATTGAGGGCCAGAGACGACAGATCGAGGTCTATTC
>JAESTW010000725.1 GCA_016763395.1 Kofleriaceae bacterium | reverse complement strand
GAAACGATTCATCGCAGGTCGGGTGGTCGCTTCTTCGGTCGCAAAGCCTTTGGTGAGCGCATTCCCTACGAAATTCTTGCCGTCGTCGTCATGTTAATCGCCGGAGCCATATACTGGATGGGGCGTACCAGTGGCACAGGTGGACACAAATTTGATGACAATAGCGTTCCCGAGATGCACCAGAAATAATTGCGTCTGCTCGGATTTCTTCAGTTGAGGGTGTAAGCTCGCCTGCATTCCGCCGTTTTGGCTACGTCTCGACGATTCGTAGAGACCTTGATCAGATAGAAAAATAAAATACGATGAAAAACTCATTTTCGCGCCCCGCGTTATTCGTCTCCGCAGTTCTCATGTACGGCTGTGGAAATACACCGAAACAAACGACCCATATAGAGGACCAGAGCGTTGTTGGCCAAGAGTGCTCGATTGGTGCCACCAAGCCCGCAGAAGATGGTTGCAACACATGCACTTGTGATGAGAATGGCTGGGCATGCACAGAAATGGGCTGCCCTGATACTGCGTCAACCACGTGTACCGATGGCGAGACCAAGCAAGACGACTGCAATACCTGTAATTGCATGAATGGCATGTGGGCATGCACAGAAATGGCTTGTATTGATAAGTCTTCAGGCCAGGCTGGCGGCGAATGCCCAGCGCCTCAAGTGAGTGCAGAAATGTGTGCCCAAGTTATCGTTTGGAGTAAGTCCGATGATGGAAAGTCCTGTTGCCAGTACGCAACCCCGTGCCACGCACCGAAGGGCTGGAAGCAATTCGCCTCAGAAGCCGAGTGTTCACGCTAATCATTCAAACTTGAGTGTTTTCAGCGCTCATTGCGTGGTAGATCCTGGCCGCGCATGAGTACTTCGATAGTTATTCTCAGTCCCCTCTCCGAAGCTCGCACTCTAAAAGCGGTCGCCCAATGTCTTGGTCGTGCCGCGAAGTTAGAAGTGCTTCCACCCTCGCTAACTGTAGTTACAGAATTGCCAGACTTCGAAGAAGTGACGGCGATGATCGACGAGGAGGATGAGGAGCTACGGGAGAAGCTAACCACTGTCGAGTCACTGATCGAGATTGAGCATCCTTCGACCTTGGCGAAATCCCCGGTCTTTGTTGAATGTCTACGATTTTTACTTAGAAGAGTCGGTGATGCTGTCGTGCAGTTTCCCGAGGGCGTAGCTGACATCGAGATCGCCGAGATGTTGATTGCCACATTAGAGGGCATAGAAAACTTCGATGAACGCGAAGCGACTCGCTATCTGCAAGTTCGGCTGATGGACATTAAGTACCGTCTACTGAGCAATTTGTGGCAAAAGGGTAGCTCTACGTGGAAGCCGCAAGCTCTGTCCAACACCGACATTGAGCAGTTTGAGAAAAGCGGACGGTTTAACTTCCCGCCGGAATTTCGTGGCTATTTGGCTCTCGTGGGAGTCGGTCCTGGGCCAGGCGCTGTCGGAATCGTTCCCTTGGACGATTTTGAAAAGCCTAAGACGTATGCCAAGACTGCCAAGAGACCTAAACTTGGCAAGACTGTTGTTGTTGGCTCGGTTAACTCAGAGCACAAATACATATTGGTTAGTGAAGGTGATTTCGCTGGCACTGTCTGGGAAATTCAGGGCGCTGAGTTGTCCGATGGGCCCATAGCGCCAGGTTTCTTGGAGTACATTGAAAACTGGATCGGCGTTGGAGAGCCTGAGTCACTACTTTGCGAGAGCTGCGGAGTGGTTCTCGAAGTGAAAGATCTAGAGCGTGAGTTTTGCCAAGGTTGCGGCACAAGGCGGGCAGCTGGTGAGGAGCGTAGCGAAGCCGATCAAGCCTTTGAAGCGCTGGCCAAGGGGCTGCTTCTTGAGCTATTGGAAACCGAGCTCTTGGAGATTGAAGACCCAAGCATGCTACTTCCGCTAATCGCCGCATTGTCTGAGTACATGAGCGAAAAAGGTCACAAGTGGCGTTCTCCGGACAAGGCAGCGGCCTCCATCGCTGGTTGGCTCATGCACCGAGATGAAGTTGCCGAATTGCACGGATCAAACTCGGATGTCGCCCGAGTTTTCGCAAAAATCGCCGCTGGCTAGTCCGATTTAGGCTAGCCTGATTTAGGCTAGCCCGAGAACGACCGATTACCAGTCGGTATGTTCGGACACGCCTGGATTGTCTAGGCGCTCGTAGGTGTGGCTGCCGAAGTAGTCCCGCTGTGCTTGGATAATGTTTGCGCTCCCGCGGGCCATACTTAATGTGTCGAAGTACGTGAGAGACGCGGCCAGTCCGGGGATTGGCAGTCCGGCGCTCAATGCAGAGGACACCACGCGGCGAAACGCTGGCATGTGAGTGGCCAAGGATTTCTGAAAACTCGGTGCCAGGGCCAAGAGGGGCAGCTGTGGATCTTCTGTAAATGCTTCGCTCACCTGGTCTAAGAACTGTGCTCGGATGATACAGCCTTCTTTCCAGATTTTGGAGATTTCGCCGAAGTTGCATCCGTAGCCGCGCTCATCACTGGCAGCTCTGAGCATGGCAAAGCCTTGGGTGTAACTGGCGATTTTGGCGGCAAAGAGAGCGGAGCGAATGTCTTCCGTGCTGATGTCGATGAGGGATGTTCGCCTGGGCTTGAATGTCTCCTCCGCTCGGACACGCAGCTCCTTTTGTGCACTTAGGGCGCGGGCATCCACAGCGGCGCTGATTGTCGGAATTGCCACACCTAGCTCGACTGCTGCCAGTACAGTCCAGCGACCGGTGCCTTTTTGTCCGGCCTTGTCCAAAATGGCGTCGACGAGCAATGCGTCGGGGTTTTTGGGGTCTGCTTTGCGAAAGATGTCGGTCGTAATTTGGATAAGGAAGCTGTCGAGCTCGCCTTTGTTCCACTCTTCAAAGGTATTGGCAACCGCTCGGCTCGGCATACCGAGGCCCTGACGCATAAGAACGGCAGACTCGGCGATTAGCTGCATATCGCCGTACTCGATGCCGTTGTGCACCATCTTGACGAAGTGCCCGGCTGAACCAGTTCCGCAATAGGCAACGCAGGGGCCAGAATCGGACACTGCTGCTGCTGCCTCCAGGCTGCCTTTCAGCTCATTCCACGCTTCGATGTCGCCACCAGGCATAATGGATGGGCCCAAGAGTGCGCCTTCTGCACCACCGGACACGCCCATGCCCACAAAGCGCCAAGGTTCTGACTCGGCCCGCTTGGCTCGCCGGTCGGTATCGGAAAAGTGACTGTTACCCGCATCGACAACAATATCGTCCTTTTCCAAATAGGGCACTAAAGTGTCCAATACGGAATCGACAGCAGCGCCCGCCGTGACCATCATAATGATCTTTCTCGGACGAGATAACTCGGACACGAGTTGCTCTGTTGTCATCGCAACCGAGAACTTTGCCTCGGGGAATTTCTCGGCTACTGCAACTGCCTGCTGAGGCTCGTAGTTGTAGATCGCGACCTTTTGTCCGCGGCTGGCAAAGTTGCGAGCGAGGTTTGTGCCCATTACTCCCATGCCAATCACTGCAATATCGTTTTTCTCGCTGCTCATTTGATCTCCCGATCTGTCAATAGGTTTTGATCTGTCAATATGACAAGGTTGGATAGCCGGCTCGCAGGAAGCGCCGAATCCCCTGCGACAAGCCGTGATAATGCGTCCTGTTTGGACTCGCCCAAGGCTACCAAGATCGCAGACTGTGCGCTGCTCAGAATCCTCATCGTTAGCGTAATACGGCGTGCTGGCGGTTTGGGACTGTCGCTGATGTAAGCAACTAAATCGGGGCCGGTGCTGACAGTCGCCGCATGGCCGGGAAAGAGTGAGGCGATATGCCCGTCACCACCCATGCCCAAGAGCAAAACATCCAGCTCATTGTCGAACTCGGACAACAGAGTCGATTTTATTCGCTCACATGCCAGCTTCGGAGTATCCGAGTCGAGCCAGCCAGGCATCTCGAACATGCATGAATGCTTCTTGTCCAAGGCACCTGTCCGGTAGGCGCTTCCACGGTTGCTATCGGGATGGTCGAAGTCAACACAGCGTTCGTCGAGCCAGCAGAGCTTGACCTGTTTCCATGCCTCACCCAGTCGTTCCCGCAATGGGGCCAATGGGGCCATTGCCGAACCTCCGGCAATTGCCAGACGGGCACAACCTCGCTCCCTGATTGCGTCAATAATCGCATCTGCGACATGTGTCGATGCAACGAGGGGCGCGTTAGCAGCGGGGATTGTCCGCAGATTAACCACGGGACCAACAGCCTTCGCAGCCAGTGAAAAGCTCATCTGCGATGTCCGGCCCTTGACTTCCCGCGGGGTATTCGACTATCGCTGGAGCATCCGCGGCCTTCCAGCCAGCGATAACCTCATCGGTGTACAGCCAGCTCGCATCGATTTCATCGGCTCGCAAAAAGAGCGTAGGATCGCCCTGCAAGGCGTCTAGTAGCAACCTCTGGTAGGCAGGAGCGCTTTCGCTGTGGAAGAAGTTGTCGTAGTTGAAGGAGAGTTTCGCGGGAGTCATGATCATGTCCGCGCCGGGCGTCTTCACCCCGAAAGAAAGTGTCAACTCTTCTTCCGGTTGAATGCGAATTGTCAGCACATTGGGCCTTGCTTGGCACAAGCTTCCCTCCTTGAGTTTGCGCCGAAAGTCTGACTCGCTCATGCCATCGGGCCGATTAAAGAGTTGTACCGGTGGGGTGCGGAACTGAATCTTGATCTCGGTGAACTTTTTGCTCATGCGCTTTCCGTGTCGCAACATGAAGGGAACACCGCTCCAGCGCCAGTTGTCCACGTCGACGCGCAAGGCTACGTAGGTCTCGGTGTCCGAACCTTCGGGGACACCTTCTTCGTCGAGGTAGCCAATGACCGCTTCGCCATCGACTTCGCCGGCAGAGTAGCGAGCTCGGACGGATTGTTTAGCGACGTCAGACGCGTCCGGGCAGTGCAGGGCGCGCAAGACCTCTACCTTCCGATTGCGAATATCATCCGCATCAAGTGTGGTGGGCGCTTCCATAGCAACCAAGGCCAGGAGCTGTAACATGTGGTTTTGCACAACATCGCGCATGGCGCCGTTCTCGTCGTAAAATCCAGCTCGGCCCTTCTCAACACCGATGCTCTCGGCCACCGTGATTTGCACAAGTTCAATGTGGTGGCGATTCCACAGCGGTTCAAAAATAGTGTTGTGAAAGCGAAGCCCAAGAATATTCTGTACGGTCTCTTTACCTAGGTAGTGGTCTATTCGATAAATCTGATCTTCCCGGAGATAATCGTGCATGCAATCATTGAGCTTGCGTGCGCTTTCTCTGTCATGTCCGAAGGGCTTCTCTACAACAACACGTCGCCAATGTGGACTCAGTGCGTTGGATGTTTTCAGCATATCCTCGTTGCCGAGGGCCTTAAGTACTTTTGAGAATAGTTCTGGCTTCAGGGAGAGGTAGAAGAGTCGACCAACTTCATCGCCTCCTGCCTTGTTGTCCAGGTACTCACGCAATCCTTTGACCTGCTCGGGCACTGTGACATCAGCAGCGTGGTAGAAAATACGGTCCTTCATTTTATCGTATGCGTCGCGAAGTTCGGACGGGATACTGTTGGCAAGCTCCTCGCGATATTGCTCATCGCTCTTTTTACTGCGCGAAACTCCGATGATGGAAACGGATGAATCCAGGTTGCCTGCAGCTTGCAGACCGGCCAATGCGGGAATCAGTTTGCGTCTGGTCAAATCTCCACTCGCGCCAAAAATGATTAACTGGGTTGCAGGAGTAGTCGTTACCATGTCGTACATCATCCCCTGTTTTTCACATCACCCACAAGTTTCACGGCAATTGTGATGATGCGATTGGGTTCATTGTCTGGATCTGGGCTACCGGCTTGCGGCAATCGACCTAAGCGAACTATCATTGGGGAACGGTTAACTGGATGAGCGATACACCTCGGAGAATATCCCAATTTGATTTGCATGAGTGCTTGTACTCGGGCGATCGCTGCGATGTTTTTGAGGCGAGCTACACGAGCGAAGATGGCCAGCCGGCACGCGCTGCAGTCAAAGTGTTGCGGGGGGCCCTAGCATGTGTAGGCGAAGAGTTACGCTTATTCCTGCAAGAAATTAGCTGGGCTCGCAAGGTTTCACATCGCATGTTTCCGCGGGTGATTGAAGCAGGCGAAAGTGAGGGCAGCTATTTTCTGGCGATGGAGTTGATAGATGGTTGGACCTTGTCCGAACTATTGGACACTGCGAATCAGCGTGGAGTCGCGTTGCCTTCATACGTCGGACTGATCATTGCCCATCGACTTGCAGTTGGCTCGCACGAACTGCACGAGTGGGTTGATGCGGACGCAATGGAGAGCCAGGGGCTAATTCATCAGGGAATCGAGCCAGACAATGTCATGGTTCGTAGAACCGGCTCGGTGAGTCTTCTCGACTTTGGTACGATCAAATCCGACTCACAAGAAGATGATTTTCCGTCCGCTGTTCTAGAACTCACTGGCGAATATCACGCTCCTGAACGCTTGAACGGCTTCAGTAGCACGGCACAGTCCGACATATTCTCTCTTGGTCGCGTACTCGAGCGAATGATGGGCCAGATGGATCCCGGCGCATTGGGGGAGGAGGGAAACGCCTTGGTGGACAGAGCGTGTCATCCAGCGCCCGCTGCGCGTTTCACTTCTATGGCTGATTTTGCACGCGGAATAGAAGAACTGGCAGAGCAACGGGGCTTACCTTTGAGTAAAGAGGTGTGCGCCAATTTCACTGCGATCGTCTTTGGCTCTGATGTCCGGCGAGCGACTACCGTGATGAAGGCACACCCCAAAAAGTCGTTTTTTCACGTAGGCTCAGCAGGCATGCAAACGGTTGTACAGATGCCTCCCAGTATTGAGACTCCGCTACCTCCCAGTATTGAGACTCCGCTATCTCCGGTCGAGCAGGAAGAGCCGATTTTACTGTCGTCTACTCGTGCTTCGACTGAAGTCGATGAGCTGGACTATGAGGAGATACAGACTTCATCGGAAGATTCCGGGGATTGGGAGCAGGAAGATGACTCGGACCGCGAGGTCACCGATGTTACTGGCGAAGTTGTAATCGAAAATATTGAGGATGATGACTCTGGCTATGATGATGATTCTGGCTATGAGGAGGTCATCTCTTCGAGTTTGCCCGAGTCGTTGAACACAGAATTAAGCGCCGAGCAAGCGGAGCAAAAAGTGACGAGTAATGTCGTTCCGCAGACTGCTGCGGGAATGTACTCGGACAACGATTACCAAGATGCGACCGCCTTTGTGCCAGCCGAGGCGATGGCCGCAATGGCTTCTCAGGGCAGCAGAATGCCAACGGAAGTACAGAAACGACCCAAGAAGAAGGCATTTCCGCAGGAACTCATTCCGACCAGGGCCTACGTTGACAGCGCATCGTTAATTCGCCAGTTGACCAAGTCGGACGCAGGCGACGACCCGGGCGACGACTCGGACGAGTAGCTCGTTCCCCCTAGTCGCCAGCTACCTGAATCTCGAGTTCCTTCTTCAGATTCCGCTTCCATGGGATGTCCAGGAATGCCCGAAGCGTCCATGTTGTCGGACGTTTGATGCCTTGCGATAGCGAGGAGGCGAACTTCAGCACGTCACCTACAATTCCCGCCTCGGGAAGCTCTGCTTCGTTTTCTGCGTCGGTGGGAATGCGAATCGAGAATTCGTACATGTGTGCGCCTTCTTCATAGGTCTTTTCACCGTCGACTTCGAGGTCAAACTTGTAGAGAGTCTCTCGTTCTTGCGCGAGTGTTTTTCCCGACTCGTTCTTCACGAAATGTGTCCGAGTCCCGACTGCATAGAGTCGGACAACGAGGCGTTGGGCATCTGTTGCTTCTTCTAGCGCGAGCGTAATCTTGCCCGCAACCGTGTCGCCTGGTTTGTAGTCGGTTTGTTTGACGTCGATAGCAATCGAACCAACTCCGACGCCAGCGGTAGTGCGCACAGCGTCAGCGGTGGACGCCGCAGTTTCGCGAATCACTTCTGCGGTCGACTCCACTGTCACTCGCACCGCTTTTCCTACTGTCTTTAACCAATCTGTGGGCATGGCCTAACTGTATCTCGAATTGGTCATGCTCGCTACATACTCGATTGCAGCTTGAGCGCCTGCGCGTTGTCTGGCTCTACATCGAGCGCATATTGCAGTGCTTTCTTTGCCTGTTTTTTCTTGCCCATCTGCAAAAGCACTTCGGCACGACCAACGTATGCCAGCGCTGGCCGGCGCAGTCTAGGGTGTACAAGAAGCGCCGTATCGTAGGCAAAGAGCGCGTTATCGTTGGCTCCGGTTTTTGCGTAGGCTTTGCCCAGCGCCAACTGCAGTTTACCGTGTGACGGGTTTATCGACACTGCTAGCTCGCCGTAGTGAATTACCTTTTGCCAGTTGTTCTTAGCCGCGTACGTGGTCACCAATTTGAAGACGTGGCCAAAGGACATCTGTTCGATCATCACGTAGGTTTCGAGTTCGCCCAGCATCTCCTTCTCGAGTTTCTCGGTCTCGTAAAACTCGGCCAAGGTCTCGTACGGGTACGAGCGTTCTGGGTCGAGAATTTTGGCACTCTCCAAGTGTCCGACGAACGCGACCTTATCTTTTGCTCGTGCCGCTAACATCGAGAGTCGAACCCGGACGTCGAAGCTGTCGTTGCCAGTCACAATCAGGGTTTCATAGATCAGTTTCGCGTTGTCCAGCTTTTTGCTTTTCATGGCAAGCTCAGCGGAAATATAGAGCGCGATTGGATTTTTCTCGTTTAGAACTAGCGCGGCTTTGGCTGATTTGTCGGCTCCCTTTGCGTTTCCTGCATAGAAGTAGGAGAGCGCCAATCGAGCTTGCGCGTTTGCGTTTTTGGGCGACTTCTCAGCAATTTTTTTAATCGCGTCGGTGTCGTCCAAGCCCTTGGTGGGCAAGTACAGGCTGCCTTTGTAGGGAGCCAGGCGTCGGGCCAAATGGGCGCGAAACTCTTTGTCAAAAGTAGCGACCGACTTGCCGGTGATGGCTGTAATCACCTCTGGCGTCTCTTTGCCCTTGCCGAATAGTTTGAGCCCGAGCACGATTTTGTCGAAACCGTATTCTGCGACGAGGTACTCGATGGTGACTGAACTGAGGTGATAGGCAACCACAACTTCTCGATTACTCGGACGCATGAAGGCATCGTTGAGTTCTGCCACCCCGGGCAGGGTGTTGTCCTGCATCGCAGCCCAGAGGTCAGCATCTTGCTCACGGCGCCACTCCGGACGGGCGCGGATGGTCTCGTACTCGCTGAGCCCCTCGGTATACCAGCGCGGAACACGCATGTTGCTGAGTTGCAGCGCAAAGACGTGGCTGAGCTCGTGCCACAGCACCATTGACCAGTTCAAATCGCCCATACTCGGTGACATCGCTGTAACGACCTCGCCAAAGCAAACTCCCAGCGCGCCCAGTCCGGGCAGCCCGATTGTCCGGGTACTGTAGTGCTGAGGGTCTTTGTAGAGCTCTATCGTGATCGGCAGAGTTGGAGTGAAACCGTAGCGCTTGACCATGCCTTCAAAGGCGGTTTCAACCATCGGCGTAATGTAGCGTTCAAGCACCGGACGCTCTTCTTTGTGGAAGCGAATCTTGAAGTGCTTGCTCTTGGTCGTGACGTAGTTGCGCGGGATATGCTTCTCAAAGAGACCGAGAGTGTTTACTGTCCGAACATTGTACTGGTCGCCGTAGTACGCTTTGCGCAGCCATTTAGTTCCCTCTTTCTCGTTGCCCAAGCGCAAGTATCCGCTGCCCACAAGCTGCATTGCCTCGTAGTCTCTAGGATTGATAGCTACTGCTTCTTTCGCGAGTTCGACGCCCTTGGCATAGCGGTGCTCTCGCTCAACCGAACGCATGAGGATATGGTAAAATTCTGAGTATCGTGGGTTGATATCCAGGACACGCTTCTTCTCAGCCTCGTAGGCCACCATGTCATCTCGCAGCCAATAGACCGTCGCTAGTATAGCTCGTGCGTTGAAGCTCTCCGGATTGACCTTGAGAGCCCGCCGAGCGATTTTCTTGGCTTTCTCCCATTGGTTTTTGTCAATCGCGATTCCCGCGCTCACTAGCATCGCGCTTATCTGATTGGGATTTATCGCAAGCGCCTTGTCGACATATTCTTGAGCTCCCGCTACATCGTAGGAGTTCATTGACACTTTACGAATAGCCATGGCTGCTAACGCATCTGGGTGTTTCGGGTTTATCTTTAGTACGTCCTCGAAAAAGATTTCGGCATCATTGGGAGCGTATTTGCGAAGCATCATCTGTCCGATGCGTAGCGATGCCGCGTGAAACTCCGGGTCGATGTCAGGGATGTCTTGATACCCTTTGTCCGCGTCCGCAACACTACCCAAGAAGCGTGCAGCCTCAGCAACATAGAACTGCTGAAAGGGATTGTTTGCATCCAGTAAGCCTGCGTCCGAATCGTCGTAGAACAGGTTCCACAACTTCTGTGCTTCCTTGTGCATGCCCAGATTCTCGTAGGCCAATCCAAGCGCATGCTGCAGTCCGAGATTCTTCTCGTTGCCCTTGCTCTTGGCCAGGAGCCTATTCATGGCATCCCGATAGTGTCCGGTTTG
>JAESTW010000724.1 GCA_016763395.1 Kofleriaceae bacterium | reverse complement strand
GCGCAAGTGTATCGGGATGCACGAGCCCTCGGATTGCGGCCACTGGTCACTCAAGTTCCGCTCTCGCAAATGACCGACACTCCGCCATCAGAGTTTTAGCCTGGTCGAATACCAGTTAGAAAGACGTCTATACCTTGGGCGGTGAGAATCGTCTGACTTCGAAGCCTCACTATCATGTCCATCTCACGCACATTCACTCGCTAAATCTGATCTTCCGTGCACCTTATACCGGAGAATTACCTCCTCTTGTCCGATTAACCTTCGAAGACAACTCCGAGCGATGGGCAATGGGAAATTGGATCGAGCAGGGGACAGTCGACATCGTGCTTCAGGGATTTGAAGATGCGAGCTCCCCTCTTGATTTTCAGATAGCGACCTTTTCCACCGATGGCTATCCTTCGATAGAGGTGTCAGTGAGCGCGGACAGCCAAGGAGAGGACGAGCCTGGCTGTAGCACCAGTGGCTCGGGTGGTCTCCACCTCGGATTCCCTCTTCTATTTTTGTTGGCAGGATTTGGTCTTCGCACTCGAAGACAGCTTCGAAGCGAGCGATAGCCAGGGCTACGCTCCTTGTTGCATGGTGTCAGCCGGACAGTTTGATAGCAAGCTACGATTTTCCGCCAGCCGCCATGCACATCGTGAGCACGGACTCGAGCACGTTCCAAGCCTCGCCGTTGCCCGGGTCAGTTGTACTCACACCGATAAGTCCATAACGTGGATCGTTGGGATCGTTTATCCACTCGGGGATAATGAAGTCATTGATGAGTTGCTTGGCGTAGTCAACATCACCAAGCCAAATCGCCAGTCTTGCAACTTGAGCATAGATTCGTGCTTCGCCACCGAAGAGGTTTTCCTGTTCGTAGAGAAGGCAATCGGTTGGCACGTTTGGAGAAACGCAGTTTGGAACATCTGCGCCAGTGATAGTTAGGTACTCGGGAATCCGTCCTTTGGGATACAAAGGCTCAACGCTAGTGGTAACGAGAAACGCTTTAAAGAAGTCTAAGGAGCGTTGGGCTGACGCACGCGCGAGTACGATTTCTTCTGGCGAGAGCCCGTGAGAAACCCTGGCCAAGTGAAGCGCGATCCACAGGACCTGAATCACCTTAAGATGCTTTCCTTGGACAATCCCTTGGTTCTCGAAGTCGCCAGTCCAGATTCCGTTGGCCTGATAGCCATTGTAGTAGACGCCCAAGTTGGAAATCTCGGAGTCCAAAAGTAGCTTGGTGGCATTGGCGACCGAAGGCAGCCATCTCGGGTCTCGCTCTGCAGCAATACTCATCGTGTAGAGATCTTGGTAATCAACAGGAACAGGGTCCAAGGTCATCCTGCCACGGCCTGAAGACTCAGCGGCAAAGGGTGTTTTGGAAGGGTCGTCAACTTCTTGCCAATCCCAAGCGAAGGCAGCGAGTCCGTTTGGATAGGCTGGGATTTGAGGAGTAATTTCAAAGCCGTTGTCGCTGACGCTGGTGAAGAGCATGCCGCGTAAGAAGATGTCTGCTAGCTTGTTCGCGTCCGGCCTGTCCAGTTGCTCCGCGCCAGCGATAAGTCCTCGAATTACTCGGAAGTCATCCAGTGGCGCATTGGCGTTGAGCCAAGCGTTGATATCGTCATCGGTTTCCCCTACTTGAATGAAGGGCCCGTGTGAGTTTTTATCAATTGCCCAGTTGCAAAGTCCGTACATGCGCGAGTGCATAAGCTCGTTTACAAAGCGGTAGCTCTGGTCAAAGGATTGGGTATCTTTCATACACGCTGAGACCCGCAACAAAAGCCCCATATGCTCTGCCGTGACGTGATGTCCGTGAGCGTAGATCGTGGAAGCCTTGTTGTTGTCGAGTAAGTTTGTGAAGACGCCATAGCCCGCTGGTTCAGGCAGACTTGGATCTCGCATCTTGTTGACGATGAATTGCAAGCCACTCTCGGACGCCCGTTGCCTATCGGGATCGGTGAAGACCGGACCCGCGTAATCCACTGGCACGACTGGCTTGGTGTAGGGCGCCATTTGCAGTTCGACTAGAGCAGACTGATTGAGCGTGACTTCGATGGACCAAATGCCCTCGGCCTCCATTTTTACAGCGGCACTACCAGTTACGGTTTTGTCTTCAGGCGAATACACGGTTGCTCCGGTGACTTGTAAACCTTCGCCGGGCAAGTATTGAATCTTGGTTGTCAGTACTTCGTCAACAATGGGTTGCTTTAGTCCGGTGTAGTTCAATACGTAGAACCAGTGCTTGGACTCGCTCTCTTTGGCGATTTCGACGTGCAAGCCGGGCTTGGTAGTGTCGAGGCGTAACGTGTCCGGCGCGTGAATACGAAGAATGCGATGTAGCTCGGTCATCGAGTCTCTGGCGTCTTCAGGGTCGCCAGCTTTGAAGTAGACATCAACTGCGGGGAAAGAACCGCGATAGATGGCGTAGCCGAGTCCGTACGATTGGGCCCGGTCGCCACCAGGTGCCATCACAGGGCTTCCGAAGACATCCGCCAAAGCGCTGGTATTGCGCGGTGTGCCCAATTCGTCCATGGTCGCTGGCATTGTTCCAGTGGCCAGCAAAGTGCCGCCATTGTTTACAAACTCTTTAATCGAAGCGACATCAACATCACTCATCGCAGCGGCGCTGGGTAGCCACAAGGTTTTGACAGATTTCAATTCCCCCGCAGGATCGCCTGGAGTGAGGATGGGCTTGTACGGGATTCCCATTCGAGTAAGCGAGTGCGAAGCGGCACGCCAACCACCGAGGTGTGGCTTAATTAGTGCGCTATCGAGCTCGTCATCGGCCCACCACTCTGCGTCGACGTTGGGCGCGTCAACCGTCACGTACATTCCCCAAGTGCCACCAGCAATAAAATCCTGATAATCCCGAGTAGCAGAGCTGTACCAAATGCCAACGTCTGCGTGCCGTTTGAGCGAGAAGAGTTCGTGCAGGTGTTCGCCAATGAATTTAAACCACTTGGTACGAAACTCAGAACCCGCGCTCACCGTCATCTCGGGAGTCTTGGACTCGAAGGGGTTGGCCCCTACAGCGATTGCTGCTGCCATGACCATGGAAGCATCTTTAGGTTCGTTGCCGTAAGAAAAAACCCAAACCGGATTTTCTCGTTCTGCTGCGACTGCGAACTTGTTCATCGCAATCTTGCTGTCAAAATCCTCATCGTTGGAATATTGCATTGCCTTGCGGTTCGAAACACTGTCGATCTCGTACACGCGAATCATGTTCTTGGTGCCTCGTCGCCAAGACGAATCCAGACCCGTTGTCAGCGCATCCATATTGTCGACAGGGAAATCTTCCACGATCGTCACAAAGGCTGGGTTTACCTCGATGCCCGCCACTCGGACAGCCTCTTGGAAGTCGGCAAGGTTTTCGTGTCGCCAACGAACCCAAGCGCGAAAGGCTGGTTCCTTGAAGAGCTCTTTTTGATACGTAAAAAGCGCTGCTTTGCCAGCGTCCCTTTCTGCCGTGGTACCGGTGGTAACAGCGGCCAATAGGGCAGCGGGAGCTTGTCCGGGGACCTCGTAGCCAGCCCCACCGGCTAAGCCTTGAGCTATCGTCCACTCTTTAAACACCTTTGCAGCGGCAGGCTCGGCACCCGGCCACTTGGTCGCGGTATCGAGATACACCGGAACGTCAATCCAGATTCCATCGAGAGCCGTATTGGCTAGTTTGCGAACACGTTTCAAAAAGTATTCTTTGTAACCCGTATTGGGTGACATCCACGCGCTCTCCGTTCCCTCGTCTACCCAGATCTCTTTACCACCGTAAAACACATTGGGTTTGCCATCGAGGAGTCCGTGTTGCACCCACTCAGGATGGTCTTTGAACATCGAGTGCTCGCCACTTTGTCCGTTGGCCGTCAGCACCTCGAGAGAGGGAAAGTAAATGACTGCCTTCATGCCCAAGACATGAGCCTTCTCGGCGACGATGTTGAGGAACTTTACTTCACGATCGAATTCGGCATCGGACAAGTAGTCCGAGAGGCGACTGTCTACTTCGAGAACAGAAACATTCTGAGCCTTGCGTTCTGCGAGAATAGCGTCGATCTCAGTTTCCAACATCTCCGAGTCCATGTCGAGTCCACCGATGCGGGCCTCAGAGACCCAGGCGGGGACGTTTAGAGTTGGATCGTAGTCGCTGGGTCTTTTGTCCGGTTCATCACTACACGCTCCAACTGTCAAAAGCAGAGAGCAAGAGAGAGTCAAAGCCAGGGAGCCAAAGAGGGTTTTATTCACCGAAAACACGCCCTAGTGTAGCGGAATTTTAACCACTCAGGGATGAATAGTTAGGTCTAATCACTGGGGTCCGTCGTCACCATGATGCGCCGGACGCAACGAGGAGGACGGAGAGACATACAGCACATTCGCGAGTGGACTGGAATCATACTGTTCTGGACGATTGGTCGCTCCATTTCTGCACATACCAGCATATTGGGATGTCTCGAGAGTAGGATGACATGTAAGTGCTACGCCGGAGATCGCGTCAGCTCGCGATATGCCGAGTTCACATCGACCAGTCGACGTTCGTAGGCCCGTTGCGCTGAGAGGCTTTGTCCGCTGTTTAGATCGGGGTGGAGTGAGCGAGCGAGCTTTCGATAGGCTCGCTTTATCTCTCGGTGATCCGCGGATGCAAGTAAGCCTAGGGTGCGCATTGCTTCGGACTTCTTGTCCGAACCGCTGGCAAGAGGCCGGTACTGAGCTGCTGCGACTCCACTCTCGTGCAAAGCGCCTACAGAGCGCAAGAAATGCACAAATGCCATGAGACGAAAACGTGGCGCCCGGGCGAGGGGCCAGATTTGATCGAGTCTTCTCGGCAGGCTCATGGCAGTGACGATACGCTTGTCTGTAGCGTCGAGATTTATGGGGAGACGGTCAATGTTCACTCGAAGTCGGACGCCCGCTAGTTCACCCGCGAGGCGCTGTGCACGGGCTGAATCAATTTGTGCTTCAAGGTGTTGGCGTGCCCAGTCAACTAGCGAAAAGGGACGACCTAGGCTGGGCGGATAGGCAGCGAGACCACTGTCGAAGTCCGCGATACAGCTTGAGGATGCGATTCGTTCCAATCGCTGTCGAGTCTCTCTACCCAGGGCGTCGCTGTCCCGGGTAAAGACCTGTCCGCGGCGCAATATCAAAAGCTCAGCCTGGTTGGCAGAGAGCTGGATGGACAGCACTCCAGTAGACTGGGTTTGTCCCAACTGATAACAGAATGAGGCGAACTCTCCGCGTTCTAGACGCTTGCTCGGCGGATTCATAGACATTGAATCCACACTAGGCGGCAAGCGCGGAAGCGGCAAATTTTTGGCAACTTACGCTGCCGATGTATCAAGTGCTATCTATGGTGCACTTCGACCAAGATCCGGGTCGACTAGGTCAAGCCGGCAGCTTTGCGCTCTTCGAGGTAGTTGTGTACGACCTCATCAACGTCTTCTCGAAACGAGACAAACTTCATTGCAATTTCGCGCAATGCCATGACGGCCGGCTTGTTGGAACCCTCAACCAGGGAGTCATCTCCGCGGCTCAACTGCCGGGCACGAGAGGCCGCGAGCACCGTGAGGGCGAATCGGTTGGGAACTTGGGTAAGACAATCTTCAACGGTTACGCGTGCCATAATAAGGTGGCCGATTGTAGTCGCGGAGCGGAGTCTGTCAAGGTGGTAGCGTGCATGTTTATCAGTCAAGGGTGGGGGCTCTGGCTTCGGGGGCCCGAGATCCGTCCGCGGCTGACCGCCATATTCTCCCACAATTTCCTCGATTGGCCCCAGTCAACTCCAATTTCTCGCCCAGTTTCGCGTATTTTATAGTGACGCTCGCTCGAACAGCGTATTTCGAACGCAGCACAAAAGTACTTCTCGTGCTAATCTCGGCATGCGAAGTTACTTTGAGAAAACGATTTCGTAGAGAAGGTAACGATGAGCGCGAGAAGGATTTCAATCGATTGGGAAGCACTGGAAATTGCCGTAGAACGCAATTCGCCCGACACCGATAGTTTCTTGGAAACCAACTCGGGGCAGGTGATTGTGATTGTTGCCGGCGACCCAGAGGCTGCCCAACTCAAAGCCCGCGTTGCGGCAAATATCACAGGCTATTTGCGGGTGGAGCCTGCTTCATCACGAGAGCAATATCGGTGGATGGAGCGCTTTGTGTCCTCTGTCGCTGAGGAGCCCCTGCGGCATCGGCTGGTGATTTCCATAGACGGGAAAGGCGCGTTTCGGCGGTTTAAGGACGTTTTGCTGGCGTATCCTGCAGAGCGCGAACGCTGGTTTAGCTACCGGTCAAACCTGCTCCATTGGCACATCCAAAATTGGTTAGAGAGCAACGACGTGGAAGGCGAGAACCCTTCTCCATGGGGAGATTTGTCCGAACCGCAAGAGCTCGAGTCCATGGCTGCTGACGAAGAGGTACCGGTAGGCGCGCCGGGCGAGGCACTGCGCCGAACTGCAAAAGAATTAGTCGACGGCATTGCTCCTTTGGATTTACCGACCGCAATCGCCTTTTTGGAATTCCTTCGAGAGCGAAACACCGCAGCAATCGTGCATCTGGTGGAAGATCCAGAAATTATCGTTGCTGACAAAGTAGCGGTCGGCCCAACGATTGTTCGTTAACGTTCCGTTCGTTAACGCTCCCCCATATCCCCTAGTGTGATTATGCACACTGGCCGGCGGAGTGAATTGCATCTATAATAGAAGGGTGAACCGGACTCTTTTACTGAATGCGACTTATGAGCCACTGCGCGTGATTTCATGGAAGCGGGCAGTTTCCATGCTTGTGGTGGGCAAGGTAGAGGTCGTCCAAAGCTATCAACGCTTGCTCCGCGCCGTATCTTGGTCCCTCAATGTGCCATCGGTGGTACGGCTAACCAATTACGTTAAGCGCAAACGAATACAAGTCGCGATGACTCGGCAGAACCTCTTCTTGCGAGACAACTATCAGTGTCAGTACTGCATGAAGAAATTGCCAGTGAAAGAACTCACACGAGATCACGTGTTGCCACGCTCGCAGGGAGGTCCGATGACTTGGGAAAATATCGTTGCTGCTTGTGGGCCGTGCAACATGAAGAAAGGCGGCCGAACTCCCAGGCAGGCGCGCATGAAGCTCGCGCGAAAACCGGTTCGCCCTCAGGGGCTTCTGTCGAAGTACACGCTCAATCTTGGCCGCCCAGAAGCGGCCTGGTCAAACTATCTGTCTTGGCGCAATAGTTAGTCTCAACGAGACAATAGCCTGGCAATCGTTTGCCTGTGCGCTTAGCTAGCGATGCTGCCCATTGCTAGTTGGCGCAGCATCGGATGGATGAAGAACCCGGACAGAACCCGGAGTAGAGTTCGCCGTTGCATCCAGTCGTCTGGGTGTCGATACACTGTCCGGGGGTTC
>JAESTW010000723.1 GCA_016763395.1 Kofleriaceae bacterium | reverse complement strand
TCCGCGCCAGCTCCCGCGGGTCCCATTGGCTCTTGCGTGCTCCGCGCCAGCTCCCGCCGTCACAGCCTATCGCGTGGTTGCCGTCACTGGCGCTAACGCTCGCTTCTCTAGCGGTTGCTCTACGCCACCAGCCGATAGTCAGTGGGGCAGTGGGGCGGGCTTTGCCCGGTAGTCCGAAACGGGAAAAGGGCTCTGTCTCCAGAGCCCCCCCTTATCCATTTATGCTGATGCTCTAACCGAGAGCTGCAGCTGCTTTGTCTTCCCGCTTGCGAAGACTGTGGTCGAGAGTCTTCTTGCGAAGACGAATGTTCTTCGGAGTTACCTCGACGAGCTCATCATCATTGATGAACTCAAGGCAATTTCCAAGGTCATGTTCCGAGGTGGAGCGAGGACCAACTTGTCATCATGACTGTGAGTCCGGATGTTGTTGAGTGCCTTCGCTTTGTTCGGGTTGACGACCAAGTCTTGAATCTTGGCGTTCTCGCCAACAATCATTCCGCCGTACACTTTAACGGCATTGCCGATAAAGAGGATGCCTCGGTCCTGCAAAGGATGCAGTGAGTAGGCGCTGGTTGTTCCTTGCTCAAGAGCAACGAGAACACCGTTTTGCCGTCCGCGAAGTTTACCGCCGTAGGGGGCGTATTCAGCGAATTGGTTGCTCATCGTTCCTGTGCCGCGAGTTGCGGTCAAGAAAGCGGAGCGGTAGCCGATGAGGCCACGAGCTGGCATTCGGTAGACAAGACGCTGTCGTCCATCGCCCGCTGGCTCCATAACGTTGAGGGTTCCGAGGCGTCGACTCATTTCTTCAATGATTGTGCCTGAGTACTCTTCTTCGAGCTCGATCGTAACGTCTTCCCAAGGCCCAAGCAGCTTGCCGTTTTCGTCCTTTTTGGTGATGACCTTTGGTGGCGATACACAGAGCTCAAAACCTTCGCGGCGCATCGTCTCGATAAGAATCGAAAGGTGAAGTTCGCCGCGCCCGCTAACTCGGAATACGCCAGCTTCTTCCGCCTCTTCTACCCGAAGCGCAATGTTCGATTTGATTTCGCGCATCAGTCGCTCGCGAATGTTTCGCGACGTGACAAATTTGCCTTCGGTTCCCGCAAATGGGCTGTCATTCGGACGGAATTCCATCACCATAGTCGGAGCGTCGACCTTGAGAGTTGGCAAGATAATCGGATTGGCAATAGAGGTAATCGTCTCACCAACGTTCAACTCGCTCATTCCGGTTAGCGCAATGATGTCACCAGCGCGGCCTTGTTCGAGTTCGAAACGCTTGAGTCCTTGAAAGCCCAGAACCTTCTGGACGCGAAACTCTTTGGTATTACCGTCGCGCTGAGCCAGAAGAACTCTGTCTCCGACCTTTACTTTGCCACTCTTGACTCGACCAATAGCCATATAGCCGAGGAAGTCATCGTAGGCCAAGGTAGCGCATTGCATGCACAGTGGCGCATCTTCATCACCAGGAGCTGGTGGAACAGCTTTGACGATCAGGTCGAGAAGGGGAGCGAATCCGATTTTCTCGTCGTCGAGCTTGGTGATGGCAAACCCTTCTTTGGCGGAAGCGTACATGACAGGGAAGTCTAGTTGCTTATCAGTAGCTCCAAGAGAAGCGAAGAGATCGAAGACTTTGTCCACTGCCTCGTCCGGCGCAACCCGTGGACGATCGATCTTGTTGACAACCAGGATTGCTGGCAATCCGAGCTCGAAGGCTTTCATTGTCACAAAGCGAGTCTGTGGCATTGGTCCCTCGTTCGCGTCGACGAGAAGGATGACCGCATCAACCATTCCGAGAACACGTTCAACTTCGCCACCGAAGTCAGCGTGTCCGGGGGTGTCTACAAGGTTGATACGAATATTTTTCCAAGTGACCGAAGTAAACTTAGACAGAATCGTAATTCCTCGCTCGCGCTCTAGATCATTTGAATCCATTGCTCGCTCGGTAAGAACTTCTCCTTTACGGAAGCTACCAGCTTCCTTGAGAAGTCCATCAACGAGTGTGGTCTTGCCATGATCAACGTGGGCGATGATTGCTACGTTACGGACGTCTTCTCTTTGTGCCATAAGTTAACTACTACTATCTCTATATATAGGGGGTAATCTGAATGGCGCTTTGTACGCCCGGAATGCGCGGCTCTATACCCATCGTGGAATGAAGTGTCAAACTCAGATTCACCTGGCGGATGATTGACATATTTCGACAGAAGTCTGACAGGTTGTCACCGCTAAGTTACTGAAAATACATATGGCACGGCTCCTGCTTTACCCCTCAGTATGGGTGAGCAAAGGAATCGTCGAGCCAAGGTGGCAGTCTCAGGTGTATTTGCCACTGCAATAGATCTGGTGGCATTGGTCCTAATGGTCGAAATTGTAGGAGTTCCCGTCACTCTGGCCGCGTTTCTTGCGGCTGGGGCCGGAGCTTTGGGCGGATTTTTGGTCAACAAATATTGGGCCTTTGGAGATTTTTCGCCGCTTCGGCTGTCGCAAGTCGCTCTCTTTGGAGGTGTTGCTCTGGGCTCCGCTCTCGGAGTTGCAAGCGCAGTACAACTTTTCAGTGTTGTGTGCGGAGCGAACTATTTACTCGCCAAGGCAGGCGGCGCCGCTCTTGTCTTTGTCTGCTGGAGCTACCCACTTCAGTCTCGTGTTGTCTTTAAAACTGCTGCTGCCTAAGAACAGCTCTTAACCCAAGCCGAAGAGGAAAAAGTCATGGAACTTACTATTGTCATCCCCGCGTACAATGAGGAAATGCGAATTGCTCCCACCCTGCAAGCCGTTGATGCATTCTTGCGAGATCAAGGGCTTCGCTACGAGATTGTCGTAGTTGACGACGGGTCGTCCGATGGGACGGTTGCACTAGTTCAAGCGATGATGTCTGAGATGCCCGCGCTGCGTTGTTTGGAAAGTGAGCGAAATCGCGGCAAAGGGCACGCTGTCCGGGTTGGGATGTTGTCAGCAACAGGGGAGGTTCGTCTCATGTGTGATGCGGATGGGTCCATGCCGCCTTCGGAAATGCCAAAGCTCTTGCGACCCATCTTCTCTGGGGCTGCGGATATCGCGATTGGCTCCCGATACGCAGAGGGCGCGAGTTCGGACGTGAATCAACCAGCATGGCGAGTGGCATGGAGTCGTCTGGCCAATCGAATCATCCAAAGGTCATTGGTGGCGGGAATCTCGGACACTCAATGTGGTTTCAAGGCATTCTCTGCCAAAGCAGCAGAGGCGGTGTTTGCGCAGGCTACGATTGACGGATGGTCTTTTGACTTGGAAGTTCTGGCCCTGGCCAAGCGCCTCGGGTTTCATATCGAAGAACATGGAGTCGCTTGGACCGACGATGATCGCTCTCGCGTGAGTCCAGTCCGAGACTTTATCGCGGTCGTCCGGGAGTTCTTGATCATCCGCAAGAACTTCAAACGTGGACGCTATCAACTGGCACTGAATTCATAGTTCGCAGTCCACCGCAACGCAGGAGTACGCCCAAAATCAGAACGATTCTGGCCACAGATACTGAAAAGAACGAGCACAGATACAGAAAAGAACGAGCTCTGGTGTGGAACACCAGCAATAGCGCCATTGGCGCGTACTGCAACGCTTGCGCAGCCAGCGTTATTTTAGATGTCATCTATTGATGACATCTAAAATAAGCGGCCATCCGTCCAAGTACACCGTAAGCCGAGTTCTGTCCCGACCTTGGTTACCCGCAGTCGGTGGAGATCATTCATCTAGGCTAGAATTTGCAAACTAGCTCAAGCAACCAACCCGAAGTCATTGCGCGGGTCACGCCACCTCTATCTGGTCTTGCTTCGAGTGGGGTTTACCGTGCCCCGTTTGTCACCAAACGAGCGGTGCGCTCTTACCGCACCCTTTCACCCTTACCAGGCCGAAGCCTGGCGGTTTACTTTCTGTGGCACTTTCCTTCGAGTTACCCCGACTGGCCGTTAACCAGCACCTTGCCCTATGAAGCTCGGACTTTCCTCGGAGGCCGAAGCCCCCGCGATCTCCCTGTGTACTTGGGCGAACAACCTAAGTTGTTAGCTAGCCTCGCTCTGGTCCTCGTCCGTCTCTGGAGGAGGTTCCGGAATATAGAGCAAGCGATTGCACTGGCGACAGCTGTGAAGGGAATCTCCACGAGCAACCTGAATCCCAAGTTGTGGCGCAAGCCCCATGTGACAGCCTTGGCAGACACCATCAACAACTGCTGCAATGGCAGAGCCGCGGCGTTGCATGACTACATTATAGCGTTTTAAAAACTCGGGCTTAATCTGGCTTTCGATATCCGAACGGCCAGCAGAGATCTCTTCTACTTGGGCAGTAAGGCTTGAAAGTGACTCCGAGAATTTAGCCTCTTCACCTTCGACATGAGTTCGCAATTTTGCGACATCTTCTTCATGGGTAGTGAGTTTTGCACGGCCTCGCTCAAGTGCTTCATACACTTTCAAGATTTCTTGCTCACGGTCGTGAATGCTGCGCTTCTTGTTGTCGATCTCTCGACTGGCGGCACCAAAATCGCGTGAGTTTTTGGCCTCAGCGAGCTTCGACTTAGCGTTTACTAGAGCCTCTTCCTCGCGCTCAACAATATCTTCCTGATCTTTGCGCCAGATCTCGGTCTCATCGATTTGCTTTCGCTCACCTACCAGCATCGTCTCCAGCTTTTGGAGATCTTGCTTTGCAGGATTTAGCTGAGCAGGAATCGCTTCAATGCTTTGTCGAATATCTTTGGTTTGGGTATCGATGTGTTGCAGTTGCTTCAATAATTCCAGTTGATTCTTCAAAGCGTCTCCTCACGCAGTTCCATAACGAGAGCTAATCTCAGGCTAAGGTATTGCAGTCTAGTTGTAATCAGCATTTAGTTATCAAAAAAGTGGGCCCACCAGGACTCGAACCTGGGACCGACCGGTTATGAGCCGGTTGCTCTAACCAACTGAGCTATAGGCCCTAAAAAGGAATCGCTAAGTTACTCGCAGAACGTGGCATTTGCAACGGCAGCACCACACATGCCGTGTTACTTTCTTCAAATGCAGGCTTTCGTCCGGCTCACCCTCCTATTTTTTGCTGCGGCTGCCGCTACAGCATCTACTTCGTCGACCACGAATGCGCCATCAGCGGTCGGCCCGAATGCGGCTGGTCCCAATGGTGCGTATTCCGGGAACCAAGGCCAAGGGAATCCAGCGTCTTCCCAGTCGATCGACCCAAGCCTGCTCGTCGGTGTTTGGAAAAGTAACTTTGGGCCTGTGAAAATTGCGCCTGACCCTTCCGGAGCCACAGGGAAGCTAAGCGGAGTTTGGGTTTATGACCGCGATGGCGCTGAAGTCATTGGATACTTCGAGGGGGCGTTGCGCGGCAATGTTCTCAGCTTCAAGTGGCAGGAGCCAGCAGCCGGCCAGCCCTTGCTTGGTGGCGGTTATTTGCAGTTCGACACAGAGGGCAAAACCTACACGGGGCGTTGGTGGACCGACAATCGAGATCGCAGCGGTGATTGGAATGGTTGGCGGCCACAGAACGAAGAAGCAACTCCAGAAGCTGCACCTGCAGAAACAGCTCCAGTGCCAGTCGTGTCCAGCGAAACCACTATATAAGCGAATCGCGGACTGCAGACTCGGGACACCACGTTGAGTAACGCTGGTATGGGGCAAAAGGCCGAGCTAGAGACCTTCTGCCACGGGCTGCTAGGTTTCTACAAATGACTTGAGTCGTTTGGAGCGGGAAGGGTGCCGAAGCTTTCGCAAGGCTTTGGCTTCAATCTGGCGGATTCGCTCCCGTGTGACTTCAAAGTCTTGCCCGACCTCCTCGAGTGTGTGATCGGACTTTTCGCCGATCCCAAAGCGCATTCGCAGGACCTTTTCCTCACGTGGAGTGAGAGTCGATAGAACTTTGCGGGTTTGGTCGGCCAGGTTTACCGAGATAACTGCTTCTGACGGCGAGATAGCACTCTTGTCCTCGATGAAGTCACCGAGGTGGGAATCTTCCTCTTCACCGATCGGAGTTTCTAGCGAGATTGGTTCTTTGGCGATCTTGAGAACCTTTCTTACCTTCTCTAGCGGTAACTCCATTCGGGCGGCGATTTCTTCCGGAGTTGGTTCTCGTCCCAATTCTTGCACCAAGAAGCGGGATGTCCGACCAAGCTTGTTGATGGTTTCGATCATGTGCACCGGAATTCGGATAGTTCGCGCTTGATCGGCAATCGCTCGGGTTATCGCTTGTCGAATCCACCATGTTGCGTAGGTGGAAAACTTATAGCCACGGCGATACTCGAATTTATCAACCGCTTTCATCAGGCCGATGTTGCCCTCTTGAATCAAATCCAAAAACTGCAACCCGCGATTGGTGTACTTCTTGGCAATAGAGACAACGAGGCGAAGGTTTGCCTCGACAAGTTCACTCTTGGCCCTCTCTGCTTTGACTTCACCCCGACAGATTTCTTCGTAGGTTGTTTTTAGCGCGGGAGATTTCGTACCAGTTGTTTCTTCAACGAGTCTAATCTCATTTTTTGCCTCGGTGATGGTGTTGCTCAGCTCGTCGAGCGTACTGGCATCAAGACCTTGGCTTGTTGGGTATCGTTCAGCTGCTTCGGGATTCCGCTTGAGCTCGTCAAGCGTCATACGCAGGTCTATCGCTTGACTCTCGCAGCGTTGGATTGTCCGCTCAGCACTGGTGATTTTCTCAACTTCCAGCTTGAGCTTCGCGACGACTTGTTCGACTGCGCCCTTGTTCAGACGCAAATCAGAGAGTGCGCTGTAGATCGTTTCAGCCAGCGATTTGACTTGCTCGTCCAGCTCGGTTCTTCTGGACTCAGAAAGCCCTGTTTGTCCGAGCGTTTGAACCTTGGCGTGAGACTCTTTGTGCAAGTCCGAGATCCGATTGATTACCTTTACAACCCTGGCAACATGCCACTTTTCGTCGAATTCAACGTCTTCTTCTTCTGTGTCTTTGACGACTTTTTTGACGTGTATCTCTCCGAGTTCCAGGCGCTCGCCAATGGCTATCAGTTCATCGACGGCGATGCTCGACTTGAGAGAGGCCGCGAGAACCTGACGTTCGCCTTCTTCGATACGCTTGGCAATTGTAACTTCGCCCTCGCGTGTCAGAAGGGGGACGGACCCCATTGTCCGCAAGTACATTCGGGCAGGGTCGCTACTGCGAGCAGCTGCTTCTGCGTCCGGATCTGGCTCTTCATCGTCCGGGCTCGCTATTTTGCCGGGCGCGCCATCTTTTTGGTTTTTGGGCGACTTTGCCTTGTCAGCAGAGTCGACGATCTCAATTCCCGCTTGGGAGAGAGAATTCAGCCATGTATCAATCTGATCGGGAGTAACTATATTGTCCGGCATGTGCCGGTTGACCTCGTCGTAGGTCAGAAAGCCCTTGGATTTTCCCAGAGCGATGAGTTGCCTTTGCCGCTCATCGAGTTGCGGCGAGTGTGGGCTGGATGAAGGTGTGTTGCCGCCGGATGCTTCGGCTAAAGCTTCGGCAGCAATTGCGAGGTCTTCGTCTTCACTCACTTCGCCCTCTTCATCTCCTAGAAGTTGACTCAACTCCTCTTTCTGAGAGAAATCACTAGCGTCATCTCCCTCTGTTTTGGCTGAAGAAGTGCTTTTCGTTTTGGTCTTCGATGCTGCCATAGTTTTAGTCGACTTGTTTTCTGATCGCGATGATTTCACTGACGAGTTGCCGTTCCAGGTCCGAGTCTCTTCTTCGTCCGGCTTCTTCCACTTGCACTTGTAGTTCTCGAAGTTTGCGGGTGCGACCTTCTCGCTTCAGTGTCGAAATGGATTCTTCCAAGCAGTGTCTGGGACTCTCGACTCCGGCAAAGGCACCGGAGAGCAACGCTTTTGCAATGTTGGGATCCGAGGTCACGCTCAACATGGGCTTTCCTTCGCGAGCGGCTTCGTACATTTCACGCAGTCGGGTATCGCTTAAGTTTGAAAACACGTCTCCCTCCTCTGCAACGCCAAGCAATTCTGGAAATTCAGCCAAGATACAAATTATATCAAGCTGTAGCCCTGGTGGTGGCTTTTGCGGACGTTGGGGAGCATTTTGCTCAGGTGTTTTTTCACCAGGGGTGCCTCGGTGCATCTGGCTTTTGTCCCGAAAACTTTGGAAGGCTCTGCGAAGCCCCCGGCGCAAGGTCGCCTCATCGACACCAAGTGCGGTTGCAAAGGTGCCAATAGCGAAGTCTCGCTGCGTTGGCTCTTTAATGTATCTAAGTACTTGCGCCGACTCCTCCAGGGTTTTTGCCCGACCTTCTGCGCTTCTGTCGGCATGTACCCACACTTCATGAATGAAGTATTCGATGGCTGGCTGGGCGCGGGCGAGAATACGTTTGAGCGCCTCAGGGCCCTCTTTGCCAATCAAACTGTCTGGATCTTCACCGAGTGGAAGAGTGGCAATTTTCACTGAGACTTCTTGACTGAGTAAGGTTTGAAGCCCTTTTAATGTGGCGGCACGTTCTGCGCGGTCGCCATCATAGAGCAAATACACTTGTCCAGTCAGCCTTTTGAGTTGCAGCGCTTGAGCATCGGTGAGCGCGGTACCAAGGGGGGCAACGGTTTGCTTGAATCCGTGCTCATGTAGGCGGACCACGTCAAAATTGCCTTCGACTAGAATAGCGTGTTCTTCTGAACGAAACGCATCCCGTGCTTGTAGAATTCCATAGAGCAGTTTCGACTTTTTGTAGATAGCGCTCTCGGGCGAGTTGATGTACTTCGCCCCCGCCTTGTCCGCTTCTTGTCCGGTCGCCAGAAGTCGTCCCGAGAATCCGACAATGTCACCACTCGTCTGAAAGATCGGACACATGAGTCTGTCGCGAAAACGATCGTAGTGCCCGCTCTTGTTGGGTTGTTTAATTACCAGTCCGACTTGTTCGGCAACTCGTATGTCCGCACCACGAGCCTCGATGAAATCTCCGAGCGCACGCCACTCTGCGGGGGCGAATCCGAGTTGAAAGGTCTCGCTTTGCTCGCTGCCAATACCGCGGGTGTCGAGGTAGTCGCGTGCCTTTTGGCCGCCTGCGCCAAGAAGTTGTCCTCGGAAGAACTCTGATGCGAGTTTGTTGATCTCAAGCATCTTGCTCTTCTCGCTGTGACGCAGAGCGGTGGATTCTTGGCTAGAATTTGTCTCAGGGATGAGAATGCCGAGCATATGAGCTAGCGATTCTGCCGCTTCGACAAAACTCTTGCCCTCAAATTCCATGACAAAGGAAAAGACATCGCCCTTCTGCTGGCAGCCGAAGCAGTAGTAAAAGCCCTTGTCCGTATTGACGTTGAAGGAGGGAGAATTCTCCTGGTGAAAGGGACACAGGCCTTTGTGATTTCGGCCCGCTTTTTTTAGCTCAACATGCCGGCCGATAACCGCGACAATGTCTGCACGGGCGCGAATCTCGGCAATCGTATCGTCGGGGATGAGTCCCATAGGAGCTATGCCGGGGGCCTATTGAACAAAAGCAGCAGCAGACATGGCGTAGACGACGAGCAGTGCACTGGCGATGACGGTCATGGCCAACGTGTACTGAATGGCGCGAGTTACCTTTTCATGGGTAACTGCTCCGTGGGAGACTTCTCCAACATCATGACGATGCCGCTTCTCTGAATCGTTGCCTTTGGCGCTCACCTAGATAGACTTACTCACGGAGAGAGTGATGTCAATGCTCAGCGATTGGCAGCTCGGATAAGACGAGTGAGCGTGGTCGAGATCGTAGTAACAATGGTTTCTAAAGAAGCGTAAATGTCGGAGGAAATTTCGATATTGCTCTGGACGTAAAGCAGTCCAACGATTTCTTCTTTGGCGGAAATAGGGAAGATGCCCAGGGAGGTTGGATTCGTGTCTGTTGGAATACCGAGGTATTGCCAAAAGAGTTGGTCAACCGGCGCTGGATTCGGAATCACTTCCCCGGTCATTCCCACACAGGATTCACCGATTTTGACCACTGGGCCCAAGAGTTCGCTGTCTTCCAGTGGCATCGCCAAGTCGTCAACGCACTGAATTTCTTTGTCGCGGGAAAAGCCTTTCCAGCCGATTGCCAAGGGATCGCGCAAGGTGAGCAGAGTTGCGGCACTCAAGCTCTCGTCGAAACTGTTTTTCAATAGCTCAACAACCTGCTCTGCCAAACGCTGTCGACCATTGCTCAGCCGAATCGCGCGCAATGCTTCGTCAAAACTTAGCATCGAAATCGGAACACGGGAGATATCGCTTCGCGGGACCGAGACCCGTTGCACTGCCACTCTTGCCAGTTGTCCGGAAACTGTGGTTGCGGCGCTTGTGTTGATCGAGTCTGCCAGAGTCTTGACGTAGGCTCGGCGTTCGTCCAGTTGGCCATTTTTCTCGGCCCTGGTCGGTGCGCGTTTGAAGCGGTTGGAGCGCTCAATTCCGTAGGCTGCTTCCAGCCAGTAGAGCATTCGGAGTTCGGGGCAAATTGCCTGCACGATATTTGATTCCAACTCCGATTGTAGCTTCTCGACAACTTCGGGCAACAACGGGTCGGCTGTGGCAATCGCAACGATGGAGGCGTCCGGCCCTGTCCGGCCGATTGGAATTGCATTCCAGGATGCAGCAGACTCCGGTGAGAGTTTCTCTAGTAGCGCTTTGTCGAGCTGGCCGAAGTGCGCGGCCGTAGCAGCCGGCAAGTGGTGTTGTCTACCCAAGGCTTGCGCCAGGCCGTCGAGGGGTAATAGGCTCAATTCGACGAGGTTGGTGCCGATGCGTCCACCATGGAGAACCTGGCGGCGCAATGCTTCAGCCAGCTTTTCAGGAGTGATCAATTGCTCACTCATCAGAAGTTCCCCCAACCTCATTGAGGTCATTGTAGCAGAAAAGGTGCCCCTCGGGTTTCACATGGCGGAGCCTGCGGAATTCAACGCTGAATTTTTGCCGAGCTGCGACTACTCCTGCGCGCTTTCAACACAGAGGTGCTTTAGGGCAAGAGTAGAAGGGGCGACGAGTTCTAGGCGATGGTTACGTCATCACACAAGTAGACGTCTTGAATTGCGTTGAGCAATGCTACGCCTTCTTGCATCGGCTTTTGGAAGGCCTTCCGTCCGCTGATGAGCCCCATACCGCCTGCGCGCTTGTTGATAACCGCGGTAGCAACGGCATCTTGCAGGTCATTGTCACCAGATGCGCCGCCACTATTAATAAGTCCGGCCCGACCCATGTAACAGTTGGCCAGTTGGTAGCGAGTTAGATCGATCGGGTGATCCGTGGTGAGTTCGCTGTATACCTTGTCGTGGGTCTTGCCGAAGCCATTGAGCTCAGGATCGATGTATCCGCCATTTCCGGTCGGAAGTTTTTGCTTGATAATGTCCGCCTGGATCGTCACTCCGAGGTGGTTCGCTTGTCCGGTAAGGTCGGCGGAGGTAGCATGATCGGCTGTCTTGGTTTTGAACGCACTGTTGCGGACATAGCACCAAAGCACAGTGAACATTCCCAGCTCGTGGGCCCGGGAAAAGGCTTCGGAAACTTCTAAGAGTTGGCGCCTGGAATCTTCAGATCCCCAATAGACAGTGGCACCAACCGAGATTGCTCCCATGTCAAATGCTTGGTCGACGCTGGCGTACATGGTTTGATCAAACTTGTTTGGGTACGAGAGGATCTCGTTGTGGTTGAGCTTGACCATGAAGGGAATCCTGTGCGCGTACTTGCGTGACACCATGCCCAAGACTCCGAGAGTGGAAGCAACGGCATTGCAACCGCCTTCGATGGCTAACTCGACGATTTTGGCTGGATCGAACATATCGACATTGGGCGCGAAAGACGCGGCAGCAGAATGCTCAATGCCCTGGTCGACCGGAAGAATGGAAACGTAACCCGTGTTGGCCAGTCGTCCGGTGTTGTACATGCGCTGCATGTTGCCAAGGACTTGGTTGGAGCGATCGGAGTCGGCCATCACACGGCTGACGAAATCTGAACCTGGCAAGTGCAGGCGGTCAGCGGAGATGGTCTCGCACTTGTGTTGGAGAAGTGACGCGCCGCGATCACCGAGGATACTTTGAATTTGTGCGAAGTCCGTGCTCATACCGGGATTTTTACTTGCTTACGAGGACCGCCGCAATGATGAGCAAGCCTAAGTGCGACAATAAAGGAGTAGGGAAAAATAGGCGACCTAATTCCGGGCCCGATCCATCTCTTCTCGATGCCTTGCTCAGAGCCTCCATCGCTTCAAGGTTTCGGCTCACCAGAGAACGTAGTAAAACTCCGCAGCGGCGCGATCGCTGAATCCTAAGACTGTGCAATCCCACGATTTGAAACAGGCAGTAATTGCCTTTGTCCAAGCGACCGCCATGGTGGCAGTGCTCGGGATCATCGCGCGCTTTGTTCCGATTGTAAATTCGAATCTCGGCGCCTTGGTGGCATTGGTTTTTCTGGGAATGACGGTGCACGTCGCCAAAAAACGTAGCAAAGATCTGGTTGATTTCGGCTACCACACATCTCCGGTGTTGCGTTCGCTAGTGACCGCGGGGCTCTACATCGCCATTGTGTTTCCGATTTTCATGTTTGGCTTTGTCTTCTTTTACGACCTTGCTTGTGCACAAGGTTCGGCGATAGCGCAGATGGCTCCGCCGGGATTGTGTCCGCGTTTTCTCGGGTGGGCGGGGGCCCATTGGCCGAGCCTGGGAATGGCGACGCTTGAGTTGGCGTTTGTCCAAGTGATTGTCGTAGCGCTGCCAGAAGAACTGTTTTTTCGCGGTCTTATTCATGAGTTGTGCGAAAAGGCAATGCCGCCCAAACGGCGAGTCCTCGGTGGTGGCATTGGCTGGGCGCTAGTGATTTCATCGGCACTCTTTGCCCTCGGACACCTTGCGGTTACTTTCGATGCACGGCGGTTGGCTGTGTTTTTTCCGGGGTTGGCCTTTGGCTGGATGCGATCGGCCACTGGCTCGATTTTCGCTGGCGTGATTGCCCACGCCGCTAGTAACCTCTTTATTCACATTCTACAATTGATATACTTCTAGGTGAAATTCGTATGAGAGCTGCATTCTTCGATATGGACCGGACAATACTGAGCGAAAATTCGGGCACGAGTTGGCTGCGCTTTCAGTACAAACGCGGCGAACTGTCCAAAGCGTATATGGCTCGCGCGGTGTATTGGCAGGTCCTCTATAGATTGGCGATGTTGGACATGAAGAGCTTGGCCGAGAGGCTGGTTGCGGACATCGAAGGAGATCTGGAATCGGACATGCTCGAGAAGTGCAAACTCTGGCTTGCGCAAGATCTGGAGTCCAAGATTTCACCCGCGGCGGTTGCGCAAATTCGGGCCCACAAAGAAGCGGGCGACATCGTGGTTATGATCACTGGAGCAAGCCAGTTTGCCTCCTACCCAATCGCTGAGTTGGTAGGCATTGATGAAGTTCTGTGCTCTCGTCTCGAGGTTGTCGATGGTGTCTTTACTGGCAAGCTCACCAGCATGTGTTTCGGCGAATACAAAGTGGTGTTGGCCAAGGAGTTTGTCGCTAAACACAAGCTGGACCTCAAAGAAGCAATCTTCTACACGGACAGTTACAACGACATGCCGCTGCTAAACGAAGTTGCTGACGGGGTCGTGGTCAATGCGGACGCAAGGTTATTGCGAAAGGCGCGCCAGCGTGGATGGCGGGTGGAGAACTGGGGCTAGCGAGCATTAGAGAAGTCCGGATTCTCCGCGCCGTAGAAATGTCCTAGTTTCGTCGTTTCTCGTAGCTGGCAACGCACCCTTCAGGCCCAAGGGGTTCGAGTTAGCTGCAAACGAGTAGCATCACTGATGTGTGAGTATCGGCTAGTAGCGCCTCAGAAACGGGGTTTTAGGCCACAGACCACAGATTCAAATCATGAGGGTCCCTTATGCCCTAAATCTTCTTGACCAGGAGTTTAGTGCCACCGCCCAAGATCGAGTTTGGGTAGGTGATATCACCTTTTTTGCTACGTCCGAAGGCGTGTTGTCGGCTGGGCAACCAGCAAATCACCTGACGGAGGCGCGACGATAGAGTTGGGCGTCATACTCCGACACGAAGAGTAGCATTGGTGTTGTTCTGCTACTTATCGAATCGATTCATACACGTGCTTCTTTTTCATCATCGCCTCCCGCTCCTTCGGGGAGTTAGTGGCAGGCGATCACTTGATTGCGATTTCTTGCCTTTACCACACAGTCAGCCTGCTCTTTTGTCCAATCCGCCATGCATTCTTCCAAGCTGGCCTCAAATTCCATTTTTCGGGTCCGGTCAGCATTTTTACCGGTTCGACCAGCAAATATGACTCTGGATCGCTTCTTGGCGACTGCAATACATTGCTCTTTGCTTGGTGCATCCCGGCAAGCGGGAGCAAGGAAGGCGAGGGCGGTGACGAGCAAAACAATTTTCATCTCGCTGTAGCGAATCGGCCAACGGCACAGGTTCTTGAGCCCAAGATAGATCGTCGGGAAGTGATGAAGCGCTTATCGTTCCAACTTGTATTCCTCCAGCTCAAAGTCGAGATCGTCCCCTTCACCAGCGTTCGCCTCAACGCCAATGTTGTCTCTCTCCGGGGTGACCAGGGTGCCAATACCTCCGGCGATAAAGCGATGAAACTCTTCTAGCCTGGCCTTGTCCGCTGAGAATTCGACGCCCAACCCTTGTGGGGTCGTGCTGTGGCGGCGAACCATGGATGCGATGTGAAATTCTCTGTGGTTTTTTGGGTGTAAGATGGATAACTCTAAAAGATCGCCTACAGGAACTCGGTTGTTTGTCTTCAAAAACATGCCGCCAACGGAGATGTCGCGGCTGTAGAGTGTTTTGAGCTCAGCCATGTTTGCCGGTCGTACCTCAAATTGGGCATGGACCCGGGGATTGCGCCGTTTCAGGATGTCGATAGCAGTCGGGGGCAGTTTGGGAATGTTCTTGCGAACCTGCCGGATGAAAGCTTCCCAGTTTCTTCGGTCTGCATCGCCTTGGCCGTAGAATTGCACCCCAATACCGGGAAACTTACGACCATCCTCGTCTCCTGCGGGCACGGAGAATACGCTCATGCCATGAGAACGGAAGGTGACATTGTTGGGTGGTAGGGTAGCTTCGATCTGGATGAGTTCTCGAAGTTCAGGGGGATTGTCTGTGCATAAAAAGAGTCCGCGATAACTCACGTCTCCCGTGTAGAGTTCGTAGGTTTTGCTACCGCAGCTCAAGCTGACCAGAACTCGGGCCGGGTATCTCTGTTCTCTGCGCTTGAGTGAACACGAAAAATCTGGCGCATCGTCAAGTTTGTTTGTTCGCTGGTGAAGTCGAACGGAGACAGGAGTTGGAACAGGCATTGGAAGTTGGGCCCTCGGCTGGTCATTGGCATCGCCGATGGTTTCCAAGTCTCTGCAGCTCGGAAAAAAAATGGGCGCTCACTTCTATTCGGTAAATTCTTCCAAGACACGAGAGGCAGCTTGCAAAATAGGGATGCCTAATGCGGCTCCTTGTATCCGAGAGATCTCCATGTGGCGCAATGCGTGGGTGCACTGAGATTCCACTGCCATGAGAAGCGACCACATACGAACACATACCCCTGGGGGTTTGGGGCAAAGCGGCATGTAATGCTCAAACAACGAGTTGCTTTAGGACTCGGAGTCTTCTTCCTTTCGGAGCTCATTGCGGATTGCCGCCGCCCCTATTACCAAGGCCTCTCCCACAAGTCTAAGTCCGTACTCAGCTCCTCCCGGTGCTCTCGAGAGAGTAAAGGCCGCAGCTAGCAGGCTTTTGTACCACCAGGGAACAGCGCCGTGTTTAGCGACGGTTCGAAGAAGGATCTCACCCACAGGCAAGGGACTCATGTCAGCTTGAGCTGCCAACTGATCAACGAAATCTGAGAGTTCGTTCGGATCGCTGGGGACGACGTTATGTCGGCCCGATGAGTATGATTTGGGGCGAAAACCCCATGATAGCGAGTTAGGTTTTTCCATGGAGGAGGGATGAGAAGGGCGAGCTTTTGTAAGAATTGTGCCGGTGCAAATTTGAGTTGTGTACGGCCATCAAAATAGCGCCGTTTGAGTAGTGCGAGTCGACTATTGGCAATGGGAGAGCTGGCGCCATATCGACACAATCTTTCGAGGCCATCTCGATCATCTGAGTCAATCACTCGTTCTGCATGCAATGAGTAGCCTTGCAAACGGCACAACGTTCGGATTCGGAGACAACGTTGCTTGTAGGAGTTGCGTGGAATTTGAGGCTTTGGGCTTGCTCCTGGGGTAATAGGTTGGGCTCTTCCTCGTCCATTTCAGTGTCTTCTTCCCGTTGTTTGATGAGTTTCTCGGTGGCCCTTGCAATCTGCAACAGGAGTCGATTCATATCCTCTTTGTACGGGTCTGACTTTCACCACGAGCTGCTAAGTCCCGGATTGCGACTTTGACACACCGGAATTCCCACTCGCGTTCACGGTAATTCTGCTCGCAACTCC
>JAESTW010000722.1 GCA_016763395.1 Kofleriaceae bacterium | reverse complement strand
TCCATCGCAAGGTTCAACGCTACGACCGGCAAATCAGACATGATCGGTTCAATCCCACGTCGAAAACAGCACCTGAGACCTCAAGTACCGAAAGTGTCGCCGCCAATCACCATCTTGAGCAACCCGGCGAATGTCCGAGGCCCACAGTTCTGTCATTGAGGCATTGAGCGCGGCATTTTCTGGCTTCTTAGGCGCCAGAGAAGTGTGGCCGCAGGCAGCGCTAAGTGTGGCGACAAAGCAAAGAATGACGAGCTTGCGAATCATGCTGAGTTACAATGCGTGCGCTGTGCCACCCGCCAAGTAGCTAAAATTACTTAACAACCTGGTAGTTTTGAGTTGAGACTTCAACGCTCGTTAAGAAACGAACACCCTCAGCAAGCCAGCTTCATCAGCCACGGCGTCCTCGGTGCAGCGTACTTGAGGCCGCCTTCTAGCCCACTTCTAGCGCAGCATCCACTGCGTTCCGTACCTGCTCTTTCTCCAACAACCCGTCCAAATAGCTAGTGAGTACATCGCTATCACTACCGCTCAGTATATTTACCGTCCGGCCGATCTTGAGAATTCCTAAGATTTTATCTGCCCCTGTAGCCACAAGGTCGACACCACCGCCCAAGAGCCCCAAGGTGCCAACATCTAGCCCCGCCTCTGCGCACGCTATCAAGGTCTCCCGCCTAGCGCGAGCTATCTTGTCCGGGTTCGATTCACTCTTGCCTTCTGCGTACAAGCTTCGAGCGTCCAGATAACGACGCGATGGACCTATTACAGGAATCATCAGCACAACGATACGCTCGATCTTGTCAGTGTCCGGGATCGAAGCAGACGCTATCGCACCAACAGCCGCGTTGACTCCATCTCGGGCAACATCAAGCTTGTCACCACTGGCCTTTACCATCGCAAGGCTTGCCGCTCGCAAGTCGGACAGTGAATTCTCACTCCACGAACGCCCATCGTTTAGAGTAGCGGAGACAACATCGGTTGCGGACTTTAGCGTGTCACTTCCCTTGTCTATGGCCTTGTCGATGGCTTGCTGGCCAAGTGAACTTCCGCGAGCGAGCAGACCACCGACTACGCTGGACTCTTCCTCATCTTTCTCTTCGTTATCAGCATCGTTCTCTTTAGCGGCACTAGTTGGCGGTATGTCTTTTTCGACCCTCTCCACCTCGGAATTCTCGGACTTGCTACACCCTGTCCCCAGTGCCAACATACAACCGAGCAACAAGGCAATTCGTGGAAGGGGTTTACACATTCTGTAAACCGTAGCTGGATCGGCCGTCCCCAACAAGTCTATTGCCGACTTGAAACCACTCGGCCGTTTTGGCAGAGCAGGATGGCGTCCCCTTTTCCATTGACCACAGCGTGAAGACCTTTCTACAGTTAGTCATATGGACACAAGAGATTGTACACGAATGGCTCGATTGCATGCTGCCATTCTGAGTATCGGCAGCCTTTGTTTGCTAGCCGGAGATGCCCATGCCCAAGCAGACCATGATGAGGGAGTGAGCTGCGGTGCCGAAGCACTGACCTCGGCCAACAATGCACCAATGCTCTGCTCCTCTGAGCCGCCTGCCTGCGGACAAAACAATCAGCTATTGCAACGGGTGGCTGGCGGAGCCCCACAAATCATCTACCTGAACTTCGATGGCCAGACCATCACCCGTGCTCAGGGATTTGATGATGCTCCCAACAATGCATCGCAGTTCGACATTGTCGTAGGAGAGTGGATCCCTCTCTCCGCTTTTGCCACGGTGAGTTCGCAGCAAAGTGCCATCGATTCCCTCTCCGAACTTTTCGCCCCTTTCAACGTCAGTATTAGGCGCACTCGCCCAGCGAGTGGGGACTACACGATGCTGATCGTCGGTACCCACGTGCCTCCTCTACCCGGTATAGGCTACGGCGCATATGACTGCAACAACTCCAATCCCAACAACATTCCGGTTTCGGCCCATCACTCCATCCCGTTGATGGCACATGAACTTGGCCACACCATGGGCCTTGTCCACATTGAGCCCATAGGTGGCATCCGGCATATCATGAATCCATCCGTCAATAACGCCGCTACGTTTCATCCGGAGTGTTTTGCGTTGAACCAGCTCACCGATACCCAGTGTCAGTCCGAGCGAAATGTCCATTGCGAAGACGGAAACCAGAATTCCTTCGCCCAAATCTGCACCGCATTGGGGACCAATGGTGATGCTGACGGTTGTGATCCTAACGGACCATCGTCGACAGATGCCGGTGTTGAGCTGGTGGAAGACGCTGGCATCAGCACTCCGGACGCGGCCTCGGAATCAGATGCCAGTAGCGACGCCATGACGGTCTCAGGTAGCGACTCTGGAGTGGGCGAAGAGAGCGGATCCACATCGGGCTGCGGCTGCAGTGTGTCGAATCGCTCTGGGGCTGCTACAGGCCTTTGGACCTTCATGGCATTGTTCATCCTAGGAGCGGGCCGACGACGCAACGCAGCCTAACGATCAGTGCGATGTGGCCATGGGTGTGCCCGATTAGGCCCTCGTCGATAGCTCTCTCAGAGAATGTGTTAGGCCGGCAGAATATGTCTGTACTCTTCGACGCCAACGTCACTCGGTACGCCTCAAAAGTACAGAGGCATTGTGGTGCATCACTTCGAATCGACCATTTGGGGCGCTCGGGCCCAGGCACAACTTGATTCCGAAGCCAAGCGTTTACATGCGACAATTTCTGAACGGACGTCCGCAAAAGTTGCACCCTATGCGGCCGAACGTTTTCACTATTATGCGTGAGTGCACCACCGACTCTTCCTCGACAAGTTTGATACCGACTTGATATGGCGACATCGGTCGATCGATACCTACAGGTCACTGTCACAATCCTATGCTGATCCGACCAGGTACCAGAGGCGCCCCACAGCTTCAATCATTTCAAGGCACAAGGAATTTTCGAGACCCAATCGAATTGGCACATGGTTTGCGATAACCGTCCCCATGACCATCACCTTTCTACCACGACAAGTTCTCAACTGTAGTATCTTGCTCTTTTTGCTTGCTCAGCCATCGTGTACGACTAGCAAGATGCAGCCAGGCAACCAGGAGCAATCATCGGATGCCTCACCAGAATCCGAGCTGCAACAATGGCAAATTACACACCAAGATCAGTGGTTCTATGGAGCATCGATTCACGCGGACAATACGCCGCGCGGAACTCCCCTTTGGGCTCGGCAGGTCTGGGACGACATTGTAGAGTTGGATCCGGACGCGCCCCTTGAGTACCGCCCTTTCTGGGCAATGAAGTCCGGCGGAGAGTCTGCTCTCACCGACAATTTCTTTGACGAAATCATCGAGCGAAGTGAGGCCGGGTACCGGGTGATCTATACACTCAAAAAGGGAGGGGCCACTCCCGCAGATCTGCGCTCAGAAGTAGAAGAAATGGCCCGTCGAGGCGCACTTCCCTGGGGTGTGGGACTGTGGAACGAACTCGATTTTGGTGACAGGCTCTCGCCTGCGGAGTTTTCTGACCACCTTAGCTCCATGGGATTGCCAGCCGAACTCGTATCTCTACATCAAGAGTTTGGAGTGATGGTAGCCCCACCTGGGATTGCGAGTTTTTCCCACATTATCATTGATGGCTACGGCGAGGTCATCAGAGATCTATTTGCCTCGGTCCCCGGGGTTTTCATAAAAGTACACAGCTACGGACACTTGCAGCCAAAGTACTAGGTGGAGTTCGATCTAAAGACCCTGATTCGAGAAGCCGTGGCAATGCCAGAGGTCGAAGTTATCATCGAAGAGACCGCAAACCGATTTGTCCGAGAGCACGGTCAGAGCATTCCCGGAGTAGGCGACGCACAGGGAGCTGAGTTTATGCGTGCAGCAATGTACGCCGGCATGCAAAGTCAGATGGCGACATGCCACTTCATGGTCTACCACGAGCTGAGCCAGTGGAACAACATCAGCGATCCGGTCGAAGGAGCTCTCCGGCGAGAAGCAGCCACTACGGTACTGAATTCTGTCCGGATGACCGGTGACGTCGCCCCCGAGGGTTCACTGGTTTTGGAAAACCCACGAGGCCGAGAGATCACAGACTTATAACGCTATCTCCTCTTCTGCATCTATGGCATCAAGAAATTGTCGGTCGTGGCTGGCGATGACAAGACCACCACGCCAAACTCGTAATAGTGATGCCAGAGCTGCGCGGCCCGAGAAATCCAGCCCGCAAGTCGGTTCATCTAGAATCAACAATTCAATGCCCGGCTGCTCTAAGAGAGCAATTAGCGCCGCGCGAGTCCGTTCCCCCGGTGACAGGCTATGCATCTCACGCACAGCGAGAGCGAATGGAAACCTATGCACCTTCAATCGGGCCTCCCAATTTTTAGAACTAGAAAGCAATTGTAGCGAGTCCAGTAGGCTACCGCCACTCATCCAATTCACTCCCCCTTGCGAGATACATCCAATCTTAGTGTGCCGGACATAGGCTCTACCCACGTCCGGTTTTCTCGCGCCACCAATAACCTGCAATAGGCAGGTCTTGCCGCTTCCGTTGGCGCCAGTAACTGCGATTCGGTTTTGCCCAATCTTATAACTGACATCCTCAAACAGCATTCGTCCGGACATCCGCACTCCCACCCCCTGCAATTCCACCGCGTAGTCGCTCGCCATTTCTTGCTGCTCGGGAGCAGCCTGCGACAAATGCATTTGCACTCGCAATACACTACGCTGTTCTTTCACCGCAGCTCTGGCATCTCCAATCCGTGCTTTTTGAAGCTTCCTGCGCTTTCCCTGGCTTTCCTGCGCGTAGCTTCGTTTACTGTTTAGCATCGCACGCGATGGTGCTCGGTCGATTTCCCTCATCCGACCACCCATTTGTTTCCTGCGTCGGCGACGTCCAACAATCGAGTTCCTAGCTTCTGTCCGGTTTAGATCTTGCAATTTCCTCCTATACTTTTTCTTCTCGGCCACCTCTTCTCTTTCAATTGTTTTTTCGACCTCCGAGTAGCGCCCCGAAACGAGCCGGCAACCCGACTCCGCGACAACAAAGAAGTGTCGAAATTCTGCCAGTAGCAACCGATCGTGGGTAACAACCAGCATGCCGCCTTGCCACTGACGTATCCAACCGACCAGCCACTGCAGAGCTATTTCATCCAGATCTTGCGACGGTTCATCGAGCAGTAATAACTCCGAGTTACTCTGTTGCGCGGCCATCAAATTGCGTCGCCGGCGTTCGCCAAAGCTCTCGCCACTTCCATAACGGTCCTCAGACATATGACAATCTTCCGAATTTGCGTCATCGGACAGGTTCTGCGCTACGAAAAACACTGAGCCAACTCGTTTGAAGCTCCCTGCCTCCGGCTCTTTTTGACCGGACAATACACTCAGCAGTGTCGATTTCCCTACCCCGTTTCGTCCGACAATCGCCACCTTGTCGCCCACGGCGAGCTCCATATTCAACCCTGAAATCAAGCGCCGGCCGGACGAAACCGCGACAGAGAGCCCAGCGCAGCGAATCAAGAGCCCAGCGTTCCTAAGTGCTTTCTCGTGTGTCTTATCTGCGGTCATTGGATACTCCCTGCATTGCTTTTTCGATTGCGTCGAGCCAACGAGATTCGATTTCCAGTACAAAACGTATTCCACTCTCTTCAGGCAGCGCAGAGATGACACGGGCCTTTGCATACACCAAGGAAAGTGCCTCAGAGTTCTCGTAGTCCACAAATACCCCTACCACCTTGCGCCCACCTCGGACCCTGGCCAATAACTCCTTTCGCAACGACAGTACGGCATCCCGATCGGTACCATCGAGAACAATATAGGGATTTCCCCGACTCAGAATTACTAGAGAATCACTTCCCAATGGGGATGAACATCGATCAAGCTTTGTAAACACGTAGAGGCGAGCAATCTCGTCAGACTCTAGCTCTCCGACAATTGCCTCGGTTGTACGGATATGAAGTTCGGCCTCCACGTCCGATACGTCAACAACGATGACGAGTAAATCCGCCTCCACAATTTCTGCCAGTGTCGTCTGAAAACTAACCAACAAACGCTTCGGCAGATTCCGAATAAAGCCCACCGTATCGCTCAGTAGCACGTCCCCTCCATGCCCACTTAGACGCCTGGAAGTTGTGTCCAAGGTCTCAAATGGCTTGTCCGCAGCAGACAAATCCGCCCCAGTCAATCCGTTCATCAACGTCGTCTTGCCAGCGTTTGTATAGCCAAGGAGTGCAATTCTGCGACACTGAGTGCGACCTTTCCTTTCTCTGGCTCCTGAATTCTCAATCTTTACAACCGCCTTGCGAAGTGACACCAGACGCCTATCTAGCTGCCTCGCCAACAATTCGGACGCGGTCTCCCCTGCTCCGCGCATACCTACAATTCCACCAGCTTGCTGATCCATCTCCAATCCCAGGCCTCGAATTCTCGGACGCAAGTACTCCAAATGGGCTATCTCTACCTGAATTCTCGCCTTTTTGGTTTTCACATGTTTCTGAAAGACATTTAGTATAATGGCCTCACGATCTCGGACAGCGAATCCTGTGGCGTCTTCGAGGTTTCTAGCCTGCGATGGGCTCATCGACGCATCAACAACAATTGCGTCGGCCCCACTAGCTTTGGCACGGCGAGCGATGTCCTCGGCAACGCCAGAACGAAAAAGAGATCTAGGGTCAGGCTTGCGTACCCGTACCCACTCGTACC
>JAESTW010000721.1 GCA_016763395.1 Kofleriaceae bacterium | reverse complement strand
TAGATGAGTTTACACTAGGAAAGTTTACCTTACCTTGTAAAAAAATACTTGCTGTTGAACTTGAACCAGAAATAGCTTCTTCGCTAAAGCCACCACTGCTACTGGAGCCGCGCGGAGAGAACTTCTCGCTGACGGCAGGCGGCTCCTCACTCGGACTTGTGTCAACGACTGCCTTGATCACTGTCATGCGCCGCTACGCACGACCACTGGACACTGCTTTCGATACCAAAAGCGAGTCCATGCAACTCGCGCCGGGAACAACACTCTTCGCTTGGTACTACCGGGCACCGGTAGATCTCGAAGACAAGCTCTACTTGGTTTTAGTGGAAGCCGAGAGCCCGCCGATTGCTGTGCTCTCGCGGCAAGTCGCCAATGCGTTGCGTTTTCTATGCAACGCGAACAATTCTTAACCTGAGAGTAGAAAAGGTCACGGCACTAAGCCGGTAATCCACTCGTCCAACACGGCTTGAGCAGCCGTGTCGACGATCTCTGTACCCAGAGGCGGCATTTGTCCGTCGGACCTTCGTCCCATTCGGATAGAAATCGAGCTCTGGTTTGGGCTACCGGCTTCAATCAGACTGCTGGCACCTGCCAAGGGAAGACTCAATGGCATTCCCACTGTGGTGGTGTAGATGCTTGTCTCCTCAACACTGGTCAAGCTCTCCGATCTAAGAAAAAGACGCATCGTTATGCTCTCTTGAACATCACTGGTCTCGTGATGACAGGTTCCACAGTTGCCGTGCAGATATCCCAGGGCCGCCTTAGCATTTGCATCGCCAGGGATATCGAAGTTTGCACTTTCAACTTCATCGCTGATGAGTCCTTCGGCGATAAGTGAGGTCAGGTTGAGTCCGGCCAAATCGTGGTTGAGCTGAATTCCACTTACGCCAATAAGTATGTCCGGTTGATGCCGGTGACAACGTCGGCAGTCATCGGCCCCAGGTACATCGTGATTTGTACCAAGAACGTTGTCCGCTCCGCTTTGCGATTTGGTAGCCCCTGAATCGTCTTCGGACCAGATGTACGAAATCATTTTCCAATCTTGCGCAAAGGGACCGGTCTTCACTAAGTAGCGTGTTTCCAGTCTCTGCCCCTCTAGCGCAAACTCCTTCCAAACCTTTGTGCCCTTGGGAAACTTCCAGAAATCGACGTCGCTGGCTTTGATTTGCTCGCCCTCTGGCATCCAAATGAAACGGCGTTTCTCCGCATTGTCAGTCCAGAGCGGGTAGAGCACAGTGTATTCACGAACGCCCGGACCGAGCACATCGTGAGCTGGTGATTCGTAGAGCCCAGTCTCGAGTAGCGCAGGTGGAAGTGGGTCGACCTTGGCATCGACATCCCCCATCGCGTCCACACCTGAGTCCGCAATCGTGGCATCGCTCACATCCGACATACTGCTTGAGCAGCAGCCCAGGGCGAGCAAGAGCAAGGGCGCGAGTACCGACTTCATTTCGCGTATATACTAGAGACATGGCTACGACGTCAAAACTTCTATTGAGCTGCCTAACATTGTCCATGCTTGGCTGCGGCGACAACACCGCCGCGACTGACGCAGGTCCTGAGACGATGGTAGATGCGCGAATCTTGCCCCCTTTAGTGTGTGAAGCGCAGAGCGGCGAGGTCACTCTTGCGCTGAAGAAACTGCCCATTGAGGTCGAGAAACCAATCGTCGTCAACTCGCCACCGGGCGATGACAGGCTTTTCATTATGGAGAATCAGCGCGGACGGATTCTCATCTACCGTGACGGACAACTGGAAGCTGAGCCCTTTATCAACTTGGAGGGACAAATCGCAGATCGCTTTGAACAAGGCCTTCTTGGCTTGGCCTTTCACCCCAATCACGTCGAGAACCGCAAAGTCTACGTAAGCTTCACGGTTCCTATCACAGGCGATGTAGCAGTGGTCGAGTTTACAACATTTGCGAATAATCCCGATGCGATAGATCTCGCAACCGGACGATCGATCATTACCGTGCCGCAACCTTGGAGCAAGCACAATGGCGGATCCATTCATTTTGGCATCGATGGCTTCCTCTATATCGGAATTGGCAACAGTCTGAGTTCCGCGATTGCAGATTTGCAGACCGCGCAAGACCTCACGCTCCAGCTCGGTAAAATCCTTAGAATAGATATCGACAATGGAACCTTGGGACAAGCCTATGCGATCCCCGAGGACAACCCCTATGTCGACACGATCTACGCCCGCAAAGACATCTGGCACTCAGGACTGCGCAATCCCTGGGGCATGTATATCGATCCATTGACCGGGACGATGTACATACCGGACATCGGAAGTTCTAAGCGCGAAGAGCTGAACATCGTTGCCGCTGGCGTGTCCGGCCTCAACTTTGGCTACCCCATCATGGAGGGCGCGCAATGTCAGTCTAGTGGTTGCGACCCTACCGGTTTTGTCGCTCCCCAGGTTGACTACGGCCGGGATGAAGGCTGCGCTATCATTGGAGGTACAGTCTATCGCGGCTGTAATTTCCCCGAGTACCATGGGCAGTACTTCTACACCGACTGGTGCCATATGTTTGTCCGAAGTCTAGAGTGGCAAGATGGCAGCATTGTCTCAACCCAAGAATGGCCAGCACTCATCCCCGACGGCGCTGAAGGCGAAGGCGCTCGCTTGAGTTCAGTGGCAAGTGGCCCCAATGGTGAGCTCTTTCTCGCCGACCATTTCGATAACGCCATCTATGAGGTTGTTGCGGCGGAGTAGTGGCTACAAGCTATACGCCCGAGTCCACTCGGCCAAGAGTGCCGACCCGGTCTCCTCGGCGGTATGTCCGAAGGCGACGATGCCGTCCTCATGTCCGGCCATCGCCAGCACACGTCGCTCTGGCAAGTGGCCGTTGCGATACAGGCGCTGAACTTCCCAGGCCATCTCTTGCGTTCCGTACGCTACCTTCGCGTCAGTTGTAGGCAGCCTGAGTTTGCGAGCTGCATTCCAAATCAGTGGAGAATGGCCGTGGAATACAAAGCGAATCTGGGGAGTCAGATCATAGATGGCGCCGTGGGTTAGCGACTCGGAGGAGGGTAAGCTTTGGCCAAGGCTATGCACACGATTGTTTGCCAAATCGTACTGAGTGACTACACAGAAATGTTCTAAGCCAAGTTTTTCCACGCCGCCAGTCTGTGTCCCGGTGATAAGAAACCGCCTACGTCCCATGCCCGAAGCTGGAGGGTTTAGCCGCATACTTAAATTCCCAAAGCCAGCGCCGCCGTAGCGATCGTTGCATCGCCCAACCATCTCGGTCTTGCGCAAGAGCTCTCGCCAGGCGCACAGGATGGGAAAGCGATCACCGACCTCAGAGATCCGCAGACGCTGATTGTTGTGTTCTGCTGAGAACTTAATTTCGCCTTCGTCGACCATTGCGCGTGCCC
>JAESTW010000720.1 GCA_016763395.1 Kofleriaceae bacterium | reverse complement strand
TGTCCGAGAATACGCAGGTGGAGCCGGCACCGGAGCTCATTCCACTTGGGAAGTCTATCGTAGACTCTCTTGTGTTGTAGCCTCCTCCGACGGAGTTGGTGGGGATTCCGTCAAGTTGTCCGAGCCGATTGTCACCCCAGCACTTCGTTTCCCCGTTGTCTAATAGGACACAGGTGTGCTTGCGACCCGCGGACATGCCCAGCACAGTAGGGTCGTGGATTTGGCCACCATCGATGTTCGCATCCTCAGCCCCCGCGTCGATGGGCAATAAATCTCTCGTACACATCCCTGAGACCTGTCCGCTGGCTTGGCCGTATCGAAATCCAGTCTCGCAACTCTCGTCCACAAACGAGCAATACCCGTCGTCTTCGCATTGGGCGGCACGGCCGTTATCCGAACAATCGGAGCTCTCTGAACAAGTGAAATTCTCAAGCTTGGTGGAGCAAGCGGACAGCCCCACCAAGAATGATAGGGGCACGAGCAAGCCGACACGCAGCACAGACTCAGATAGGAGAAACCTGTAAGGAGAATTACGCAGAAATTATAGTGTATCAGATCTGTATTCACCAGAAGTGAATAACCCTCTGAATCATTCTAGCTCCGGCGGGAAGTGGCAAAGAGTGGCGTGTGTCCATCACCCACCTCTCGCCGGTGGACATCACCACGTCAGTGGAGTACGAACAAGCATCGCTGCGTTCCATTGGATTAGAACATGATATCGACTGCCCAAAACTCTGCTGAACCTCGTATGCCTGTAGTAGGCGCGCTGCGGCACCACTTTTTACCGCCTTCAGAAACCTTTATTTACAACTCGATTCGCGGCGTAACCCGGTACCAAACCAGGGTCTTTTCGATATCTCGAAAGTCCGAAGAGAAATTTAAACTTCCCAATATAACCGCGCTTCGCTCCCTGCCATTTGGGACCGCAGAAGGGGTGTTGTATCGCGCAACAACGTATTCTCCGCGTTTTTTTCGTTGGGCCAAAGAGGTGGATATATTGCACGCCCACATGGGCTACACAGGTGTTCACGGGCTTATGGCGGCGAAGAAGTTTGGTTTGCCCTTGGTAACCAGTTTTTATGGCAACGACATCGCCATATTGCAATCGAGTCAAAAACGCAAAGTCGAGTATTGGCATTTTTGGGCTTTCGCAAAAGCCTTGTTTAGGCGAGGAAACCGATTTCTGGTTCTATCGGCTGACATGAAAACCAAACTGGAGGAACTTGGTTGTCCCTCAGAAAAAATCTCAATAAACGCACTCGGAATTGACCTAGAGGCATTTCGGACGAAACGTGAAGCTCGTGATCCACAGGAAGTAACTCGGGTGCTGATGGTCGGGCGGGAAGTTCAAAAAAAGGGCTTTGACGACGGCCTGCGCGCATGTGCGGCCGCTTTGGCTCAAGGGGCGAATATCGCACTATCAATCCACGGCAACAACGGTCCACTCCATCACGAGTTGCGAAGCCTGGCCGCAGAACTGAAGCTGGACATCAACTGGATAGAGCCGACTTCCAGTGTTGTAGAAGCGATGCGCGGGGCGGATCTATTGCTTGTGCCAAGTCGGACAGCAGACAATGGCGACCGAGAAGGCACACCGACTGTGATCTGTGAAGGCTCGGCGGCAGGGCTCCCAATTGTTGCAACTCGGCACGCCGGTATTCCAGAGCAAGTCGTTTCAGGCACAACTGGGCTACTGAGTAACGAGGGCGACGTTGCTGATCTTGCGCAAAGTCTCATCGAATTGAGCGAGAAAACCGAGCTTTGTTTGGAAATGGGGCTAGCGGCGGAGAGAAAAGCCCAAAGTGATTTTGGCATTGTCAGCCATTGCGCTAGGCTGCAGTCCACTTACGATGAGCTGATAGGAAAACATCTGTGAAAAAACCACCAGTAGTAATTTTGTGTGGCGGACGCGGTACCCGTTTCAGGGAGCAAACCGAGTCTCGACCGAAGCCAATGATTGAAGTATGCGGGAAGCCGATACTGTGGCATTTGATGAGCTTTTACGCAGCGCAGGGGTTTAACGACTTCATTCTCTGCCTCGGGTACAAAGGCGATTTCATCAAACAGTACTTTCTTCACCACACGGCAATGACGAACGATTTCACAATCGACTTGTCCAAGCCTGATCAGATTGAGTTTCACGGGAGCGCCCGCCAAGATTGGCGAATCACCTGTGTAGACACAGGCGCTGATACGCTAACGGGCGCTCGAGTGAAGAAAATCGAGAAGTTCATAGATGGAGACCAGTTTCTCCTAACCTACGGCGATGGCCTCGCTGATGTGGATGTCCAGGCAACTGTGGACTTTCACAATAAACACGGCAAGGCAGTGACTGTGACCGGTGTACGTCCGCAATCCCGCTTTGGTGAACTCCAAGTAGATGGTGATGCCGTTCAGAGTTTTTCTGAGAAGCCAGACGTGCAGCACGGATATATCAATGGCGGATTTTTCGTGATGGACAAGAAGACAATGTCCTATCTCACTACCGACGAGAAGTGCATTCTCGAACGGGAGCCACTAGAGAACATCGCCAATGACGGCGAGTTAATGATTTATAAACACCATGGATATTGGCAGTGTATGGATACGTATCGCGATCTAATGCTTCTTGAATCTGAATGGAACAGCGGGGTAGCCCCATGGAAAAAATGGTGACATCATTTTGGACAGACCGTCAGGTCTATGTAACCGGAGCGTCCGGCCTTCTTGGCAGCCACTTGGTACTAGCTCTCGTTGAGCAGGGAGCCAATGTTGTCTGCTTGATGAGGGACGAGGTCTCTCAGAGCCATTTCACTCGGCTCGGTCTTCGCGACAAGGTTGTTATCGTTCGAGGTTGTCTAGAGGACTACCCATTGCTCGAACGATCGATTAACGAGCATGAAATCGATACAGTATTTCATCTTGGTGCACAGACAATCGTCGGTACTGCAAATCGCAACCCACTCTCGACTTGGGATGCCAATGTCCGAGGAACCTATCAGCTCCTAGAGGCATGCCGCCGCAACGACAAGAAGGTCTCACGTATTGTTGTTGCCAGCTCGGACAAGGCGTACGGCGATCAGGATATACTTCCCTACGAGGAAGATGCTCCACTCATCGGACGTTTCCCCTATGACTGCTCCAAGAGCTGTACCGACCTGATTTCGATTTCGTATTTCAAAAGCTATCAGACACCGGTTTGCATCACGCGCTGCGGGAATCTCTTTGGCGCGGGGGATTTGAATTGGAACCGAATCATTCCCGGAACCATTCGATCGGTTCTTCGCGGAGAGGCGCCCATCATTCGCTCTGACGGAAAATTTGTCCGAGACTATTTCTACGTCGAGGACGCTGTTGATTCGTACTTGAAACTGGCGGAGCAGCTCGAAAACCCTGGAATCGTTGGTGAGGCATTTAACTTCTCGGACGAGAAACCGATGAACGTTCTGGAGCTGGCCGATACTGTAATTAGCTTGATGGACAGGCCGGACTTGAAACCGGTTGTGCTCGATCAGGCTCAAAACGAGATTCGGGAGCAGTTCCTCAGCGCCGCGAAGGCGCGTAAACTTCTCACCGATTGGTCTCCGCGCTTCGGTCTTGAAGAAGGACTGCGCCGAACCATCTCTTGGTACAAAGAGATTCTTAGCTAGGGAATCTGCGTATGACAGGCAGCCCAGATACTCGTCGTTCCGTGCTTGTAGCAGGCGGAACTGGGTTTATCGGCGGCTGGATTGTCAAAGAGCTGCGGCAGTCGGGGAATCATGTCGTCGCAGTTGGCCGGCAAGGCTTAGGGCATGCGCTTCTCGAAGAGTACGACGCGATCGTTTGGTCTGCTGGTGGCCCTGGCAAGGACTCCAGTGAGCTGCATGAGCAGCATGTTGCTGGACCTTTGCGGGCGATGTCGAGTCTGCGCGAGGCCGGACACTTCGTTTATCTTAGCTCTGGACAGGTATACGGAGCGATCGAGGTACCCTTTGTAGAGACAGCAAGGACGCAGGCTACTAGCCCTTACGCTCTTGCCAAGCTGGAGGGGGAAAAATGTCTTGGAGAATTGGCGATGAGCGAAGGCAAGCGCTTCACGTCACTGCGAGTTTCTCTTGCCTATGGGCCCGGACAGTCCGGTGGTATGTTCGTTCCTTCGCTTCTCGATCACCTGGCGAAACGCATTCCTTTTGAGACGACAGCGGGCGAACAAACCCGGGACTACATTTTTGTCTCCGACATTGCGAAGGCTGTGACCTCTTCATTGAGTAGCCCGAATCCCGGAGGTTTGTTGAACCTGGGTAGCTCTGAAGAAGCTGCGCTAAAAGACGTTGCGACTGCGATTACCACCGCATTTGACCAGAGATTCGGTACCGAGAGCCAGCACTTGCTCAAGCTGGGAGCGCTGGACTATCGGGAGAGTGAACAGATGCGATACGTACTCAGCATGTACAAAGCGAAGGAGCTTCTCGGCTTTGTATCCAAGGTTTCACTCAAGCAGGGAATCGAACACCTAATTCGAGAGTTCCACGCACCAGAATCACTGCTCACCGGACGTCGGTCGTAGCTCGAGAGCTTTGGACATGGCAAACGCCAGCAATGAGTCTCCTGAGGTAGACAAGAGTCTTAAGAAGGATACCCTTATCAATTTGATGGGGATGCTCGGACAGTTGAGTGGCCCAGCGCTACTGATACTTATCGCCCGCGTGTACGGGACCGATCTCCTGGGAGTGTTTCTCGCGTCGCTTGCGCTTTTGGATGTCTCAATCTCATTTTTGACCTCCGGTTTCAGAGACGCAGCCCTGATGTTTGTGGCCAGGCATTCAGACTCTGAGGACGAAGATGACGACCGGCAGCTCTATCAGTCTCTAGCCAATGCGATGGCTTGGAGTCTCGGCTTTGCGGTCTTGATCATCGCTGTTGTGTATTGGGCCGCTCCGCACCTGGGCAGCAAGTTTGAGAGTTTCTCGCCACAGATGCTTCCCATGTTGAAAATAATGGTGGTGTCGATGCCACTCTTTGCCTTTGCGAGAATTGTGCTAGCGGCAACCCAAGGCCTGATGATCATGAAATATGAGGCCATCGACGCAACCGGACGGTCTCTTTCCCTCTTCGTTCTAGCTCTCGTGCTCTGGCCCATTACCGAATCAGGAACCGGACTGGCGTTGGCTTACGTCGGGTCACAGGTCTTGAGCTTTCTCTTTGCTCTATACGTTTTTTGGCGACAGTTCTTGGTCGCTAAGCTCTGGCACGCGGTGGTTCGCTTTCGCTTTCACGGTCCGCTTCTTCGCTTCGCCATTCCGCAGAATCTCAACATGGCGCTCAATCACTTCATCACCAACGTCGATATACTGATGCTGGCCTATATGGGGATTAGCGCGCCGATGGTAGGTTTTTACGGGACCGCGGCTCGTATCGTGCGAGAGCTGCGGCGTATTCGCATGGTGTTCTCGGGCGCGCTCAGCCCCCGAATCGTGGTGCTCTTTCAAGCAGGGAAAATCTCTGAATTGTCGACACTGCTTTCTCGGACAAGTGGATGGATCGCGGTATTTGCGATTCCCGCAATCTTAGTGACGATGGCGATACATCCCTTCGTGCTGCAGCTTTTTGACCCCGAATTCATCGGCAATACCGGTTTTGTGATGGTTCTACTACTTTTACCCTATTTAGATTGCAGTTTTGGACTCGCGGGCAATGTCATCACAATGACAGGGCACTCCCGACTTAGTTTGTACAACAGTCTCGCAATTGGCACCGTCAATGTCGGAATCAACACCATTTTGATTCCCGAATACGGTCTGCTGGGAGCCGCCATTGCTTCTGCCATCGCATCGCTACTGATGGTAGCGCTGATGTTGAGTGAGTTGCGCTACATTCTCAAGATGCCACTGCAGGTGGCCTACATTTACAAGCCGCACGTTGCCGGACTACTGGCTGTCGGACTTGGGTTTGTATACCAAAGAGAATTTGCGTTCGGACAAGGGACCATCGCCGGCCAGTTTGTATTTTGCTTGGTCCTGCTCACACTCTTTGCCGCCGCCTTCTTGGTGGTCGGCGGCCGTTTCCGACGCAGATGAGTGCAGTTTCCTAGCGAGCTACTCAATGCCGAAGTCGGCCGCAAACTTGTTGATGAAGCGGCCCTCAGGATCGAGGCTTTTGCGGAATTCACAGAACTCGTTCCAGCGAGGGTAAAGTGCAGGAATGTCTGAGGGGCGGTGGAATACACACTTGCCCCAATGCGGGCGGGCCTCAAACTCGACGAGAATGTCCGGCAACAGTCGCATGAACGGGTTGTCCGCATAAATGAACATAGAAACCCAGACACATGGCCCATCCAAGGTTGCTGAGAGTGCACCATTTTCTTTGGCGCCCGGACGCAGACCGATTGGCCGATCGGGAGCAAGCCCTTGCACGCGAAAGAGCTTGTCCAGATGACGGAGAAGCCGCGGCGCGTTGGCATACGAGACGGCAAACTCTCCTTCTGGCGGAGTTCGATTGCGGGCACGTTTGGCCAGAATATCAGCGGCACTGCCGCGTAGTGGTGCGAGAATATCCAGGTAGCTGCCAAGGTACTGTTTGTCAGGAAAGAGAAGAGAGAGTGGTTGAGTGAGGCTTTGAGTTAGGTTGGCTATGAGTGAGCCGCCTGCGAAAATACCCCGGTTGGACCACTTACTGGGTTGTCTGGAGATCCAGTCGAAAACCATTGCGGTGTCATTGAATCGTGGCTCTCGGTGATTTTCGTAGCCTGCGGTCGATTCGACCCGCTTGGCACTGTAGTCCAGTACTTTTCCGGCAGCGGGCAACCAAATGGAGCTGCGAAACTCAACATGTTCGGGGTTAGTAATGAGCTCTGAGATGTAGTCTTCAAAATCGAGCCATCGTCTACCCAAGGCCAGGTTGAAAATTGGCGGACAGAGCAGTTCAAATTCGACCAGAATCCCAGTGCATCCGAAGCTCGGAAGGAGTAAGTCAAAGCCTGGATCGCCACGCTCGAAGATGCGCAGTTCTCCCATACCATCAATCAACGATAGCTTTGTTACGGCAGCGCAGACCGAAGCGTGCTCGTAGGAGCCGCCGTGGGTCCCAGTTGAGATGACTCCGGCAATCGTTTGTCCGGCCCATTCTCCTATGTTCGGGAGCGCTAGCTTATGCAACGCGAGATAGGTAAGCAAATCGTCCAGTATCACACCAGCCCCGACTCGCACTCTGCCATCGCCAAGATGTTCCATTTCTGAAAAGGCGGCGAGGTCAATTTCGCACCCTTCAGTTTTGAAGCATGGGCTCTTGGATGTCCGAGAACCCACTGCGCGAAGCTCTGGTCTCTGCGAAGCAACGAGTTGGAGTAGGTCGACTTGGCCAGTAGGAGATCGAGTTTGCATCAGAATATCCGATTAGTGCTTCAGTACAAAGTTAGTGGGGTTGTAACCAAAGAGCTCGGTCGACTTGTCATGGGGATAGTGCGAGTGAACTGAGTAGCCGGTAGAGCGAACCTCTTTACGCATGCGAGCGTAAAAATCGACTCCGTGGCGAATCGCGGCATCAATTGGGCCAGGGATTCGGACAACCGAGACGCCGTGTTCTTTGGCGACAGATTCGTAGAACTCGCGCAGTGGGATCATCTCTGCACCCAGGTTAAACGCGTGATTGCTCGCTTCTTTGGACTCGCAAGCATCCAACATGCCGCGCACTAAATCGTCGATGTGAATAAAGTTGAACGCAACATTGCCAAAGCTGAGATGGAACTTCTTAACAAAGGACTTGACGTCCGAACCCCAAGGCTTACACCCTTGACCATAGACATTGGTTGGTCGGACAATGAGGTAATCCATCTCTCGAGATTCACAATACTCTGTAACCACATGTTCGCCTTCGAGTTTGGAACGACTGTAGTTGTTGAGTCCGGGATGCAAATAGGGTTGGTTTTCTTCTGTGAAAACACGAGTTGAACTGTCAGTTCCGCGGTACACAGAAATGGAGCTGACATATAAGAACAATCCCACCTTCTGCTTGTCCGCGCTCTCGAGCAGGTTTTGCGTGCCGACGATGTTCACCTCGTCGCTTTTCGCGCGATCTCCTTTAGCCATGTACGCTGCGCAGTGCAAGACGACCTGTGCATCGTCGCAGAGCGCATCAAGGGCCTGCTTTTGTGATAGATCTCCGACTACAATGCGAGCGCCAGCGGTTTCGAGCATGCGTGAAATTTCGCTCTCACTCCGCACCAAGGCTGTCACTTCATCACCTTGTTTCAGGCAAGCGAGAGCAAGGGCACTGCCAATAAAACCGGTAGCTCCTGTGATGGCGACTCTTCCCAATCGTTTCATGTCCAGCACGTTGGCAGAGCTGCTTTTGATTGTCAAACCGAGTTAGAACTGCGCATCCAGCCGTCGATTTGGGTGAGTAAGAACTGCGCACGATGTGTCCAGGTCATCTCTCGGGACTGCTCCCTCGCTTTGTCGCTAAGGCGTTTACGGAGCTCGGGGTTTTCGCGTAAATACTGAAGCTGCTTTACAGACTCTACGGTGTCGTCACAGCGCAAGAGCCATGAATTCTCGTCGTGTTTGAGCAGCTCTTCGGTATCCGGAGCGCGTGGTGCGACGATGACTCGACCACTGGCGAAATATGTGAAGAGCTTGATTGGCAAGACCGTGTTACCAGCCCGTAGAGGAATACTAGAGGGTGGAATCATTAGGCAGTCGCAGGCATAGAGATAGGTCGGCAGTTTGCTATGCGTTTGCCACGGGAAGAGCTTTACGTTCGGTATTCGCTCGATGCGATCCATCACAGCTTGCTCTCCGTGGCCAACCAACAGGAATTGAAAACTTGGTTCATGTTCGGCGATGTCCAGCAGTGCGCCGATACCCTTTGCTAGGTCCAGACGTCCGGTATAGCCTATAACAAAGTCGTCCGGGTCCATTCCCAGAGCCTCTCGAGCCTCTCTCGTCGAGAGTGGGGGATCGAAAAAGCTCTCGTTGTAGCCGTTGTGGGCAACTCGGAGTTTTTCTGGGGAGATACCAGCATTGGCGAAGGAGTTCATCGCGTGTTCAGAGTGAAAGAAGGCTCCGAGCATCTTCTTTGAGCGAAAGAGAGTTCGAAAAAAGAAGGCCATCGCGCGATACTGTGAGGGCCAAGGTCTGTAGGTGTCGTACTCGACCGGACGTCCGACGAGATTGGCCATGACCACAGCCGGAATGTTTCTAGAAAAGACGAGATCGGTGTCTTTGGCGATGGTTCGCATTACTGCCTGTGCTGGATGTGTCAGCTTGACAAGCGTTCGCCCTGCTAGACCGGATAACCTTGCACTCTTGAGCGGAACTGGCATGAGTTCGATATCGCCTTCGAGCCCATAGTGTGCGAGTAATTCCTCTCCTGAATTCGGGCTTTCTTCACTTTCGCAAAAGGCAAGCCTGACGTTAGCTCCCTGGCGACTGAGGGTAGATACGGTATTTATCACCTGCCAAGCGTCTGCTGCAGAAGACGGAAATGTGTTGTCGTAGACATAGGTAATTCTCATGTCCGTCTGGCTCTGATGATGGTGGCTCTGTCCGACCGGTTCATGTAGCGAACGTTGGCAGAGCAGCTTTTGATTGTCAAACCACGAGTTTTAGTTGCGCATCCAAGTATCGATATGGGTGAGCAAGAATTGCGCGCGATGTGTCCAAGTCATCTCTAGCGACTGTTCTCGGGCCTTATCACTAATACGTTTTCTCAGCGTAGGATTATCTCGCAAATATTGCAGCTGCTTTATGGAGTCGCTGGTGTCATCACAGCGCAAGAGCCAGGAGTTATCGTCGTGCTTGAGCAGCTCTTCGGTATCCGGCGCGCGAGGGGCGACGATGATTCGCTCGCTGGCAAAGTAGGCAAATAGCTTCATGGGCAAGACCGTATTGCCCGCTTGTAGAGGAATGCTTGAAGGCGGAATCATCAAGCAATCACAGGCGTAGAGATAGGTCGATAGGGTGCTGGGCGTTTGCCACGGGAAGAACTTCACATTTGGCAACCGCTCAATGCGATCCATCACGGCTTGCTCGCCTCCGCCAACTAGAAGAATTTGGAAGCTGGGCTCTTGTTCGGCTATGTCCAGTAGAGCGTCGATACCCTTTTCGCGGTCCAAACGGCCGGTGTAGCCGATAACAAAGGCGTCCGGGTCCATGCCCAATGACTCTCTGGCTTGCCTGGTGGACAGAGGAGCATCGAAGAAACTCTCGTTGTATCCGTTGTGAGCAACTCGTAACTTCTCTGAGTCGATACCAGCATTGGCAAAGGAGTTCAGCGTGTGTTCCGAGTGAAAAAACGCACCGAGCATGTTTTTCGAGCGAAAGAGGTTGCGAAAAAAGAAGGCCATCGAGCGGTACTGGGACGGCCACGGGCGATAGGTGTCATAGACGACCGGACGTCGGACAAGATTGGCCATGACCAGTGCGGGAATGTTCCTGGAATAGATGAGGTCGGTGTCCTCGGAGATGGCTCGCATTACAGCCTGTGCCGGATGCGTAAGCTTAATGAGACTTCGGCCTGTTCCACCGGACAAACCGGCGCTTTTCAGCGGCAGCGGCATGATATCGATGTTGCCTTCGAGCCCGTAGTGCGCGAGCAACTCTTCTGCCGAACTCGGGCTTCCTTCGCTCTCACAAAAGGCAAGCCTGACCTTTGCGCCCTCGCGGCTGAGGGCACAGGCAGTATTTATCACCTGCCAAGCATCTGCCGCAGAAGAAGGATAGGTACCGTCGTAGACATAGGTGATTTTCATGGAGATCTAGTACTCTAGCTTGCCTCGTCCGATGCCGTAGTAGGAGAATCCGAGTTCCTCAGCTTCGGCCGGTGGCCATTGGTTGCGGCCGTCGAATAGAACTGGAGTTCGCATGATTCGCTTGAGTTTTTCGAAGCTCGGACGTCGGAATTGGTGCCACTCGGTGACCATGACTACAGCATCCGCGCCCTCGGCAGCTTTGTACATGTCCGAGACATCTCGATTTTGTCACCAAATTCTGCTCGAACATTGTCCATAGCTTCGGGATCGTAGGCAACCACACTTGCACCTGATTCGAGTACTTGGTTGATCGTGTAGAGAGCTGGAGACTCGCGTATATCGTCGGTTCCCGGCTTGAAGGCAAGTCCCCAAAAGGCGATGCGCTTGTCTTTGAGTGAGTTGCCAAAGTGTTCACGCAGCTTTTGTCCCAAAATGAGCTTTTGGTTTGCGTTGGCCTCGATCACCGCGTTGACGACTGCCAGAGGAATGTCGTGGTTCTTGCCCATGACCGCGAGGGCCTCTAGATCTTTGGGAAAGCAGGAGCCGCCAAAGCCAGCACCAGCAAAGAGAAAACGCGGTCCAATCCGCTTGTCCGAGCCGATGCCGCGACGAACATTCTCGATGTCCGCGCCGACCTTCTCGGCCAGGAGGGCCAACTCGTTCATAAAGGAGATCCTGGTGGCCAGCATGGCGTTGGCGGCGTACTTTGTCAGTTCGGCCGACGCGATGTCCATTACACTCAGTCGATCGGAAATTCGGAGAAGTGGTGCGTAGATTCGTCGTAAGACTTTTTCTGCTCGCGCATCCTCACAACCAATGATGACTCGATCGGGCTTGAGGAAGTCGTTGATGGCGTCGCCTTCTTTGAGAAACTCGGGATTCGAGGCGACTGCGAACTCGTGTTTGGTCTCTTTTGCGACGATGTCCGAAACGCGTTTGGCGGTGCCAACGGGAACTGTGCTTTTGTTGACGATGACAGCCCATCCGGTGAGCGCTTGTCCGATTGCCTTTGCAGCGGAGTCCACCTGAGACATATCCGCGCCATCACCTGAGCTGGGAGTTCCCACGGCAATAAAGACGGCGTCTGCGCCAGCAACCGCGTCTGCAGTACTGGTGGTAAATGACATGCGCTCGTGGGAAACGTTGCGGGCAACGAGTTCTGCAAGCCCCGGCTCGAAAAACGGAATCTTGCCTGCTTTGAGAGAGGCAACTCGCTCTTCACTGCGGTCGACGCAAATGACGTCGTTGCCACAATCAGCGAATCCTGCGCCTGCAACTAGTCCGACGTAGCCCGTGCCAATGATTGCAATCTTCATGGCGCGAAACTACCACCATAGTGCCGTCCAATGCTCCGGCTAATGTGGCACATCATGGCGATTTTCGGCAATTGTGCGATTGCTCGCCTGGGTAGCCAGATCGCCGATTGGCGGTGTAACCTGCGCCACTCAGCTCTACAGCGGCGCGGTGTTCTCGGCAGTGTCCGGCATTCGCGCCTGCTGCCCAATCCGGTACTCGTTAACCAATACGCCAATGGTCATTGGTAGGGTTCCGACACCGTATATATAGAACGCGTACAAGGGCTGCTGCGCTATGACCAGTATCGATAGAAAAAAGATGAAGCTGTCGCGCTTGAGTAAGACGCCAACAATCTCTCCTACGCTGCCGAGAAATCCCTCTTTGGGATCTCCTCGAACTAGATCGGGTATCGCCAAGAGATCACCGGTACCCAAAATCAGCATTCGACGGTAGAGAACGGCACTGGTCAGCACTTGCATGGCCAACACGGCACCGCCGAGCCAGTACAGGAAGCTGGCATCGAGAACCCGAGCTTGTCCGATGGCTAGGCCAAAACATACAGAGTAGTTGGTCAGGTCGTCGCCGATGGAATCTAGCCATTGTCCGCGGCTGGAGAATTGGTAGCTGAGCCGTGCCATTTCGCCATCACAGCCGTCCAAGATAGACTGCGCTTGAAAGAGCAATCCGGTAGCAACGAGCGCCCAAGTAAACTCAGCTTGGGTTGCGAAATAGGCGGCTGCCAGACCAATGGCCATGAAAACGACTGTGAAGAAGTTCGGAGATAGGCCTGTCCGCAGCAAAAAGGGAGTGATGAAGAGTGAGACATGCCGATTTAGATAGCGAGATGTAACTCCGTCCATCGGTTTTCGCAACGAAAGCAATAGTGCTCGCTTGGCTTTGCGTGCGTCCGCCTTTGAATTTACGACAATGCCGTAACCGTGTCCGCTATCAGCATGACCGTGGCCAATCGCTTCGGCCGCATTGTCCGGGTTGGCAATGCTCGCCCGCAACGTGTCGCCGCTTTGATATTGCAGCGCGATATCGTCGGCTAGGGTTTGTGTCGAGAGTAGCGACCTGTCAAAAACGACATTGGAGGCGAGTACGATGTGCTCATCCTCGGTGGTGAGCTCATTTGCTTTGACAATTTTGAGATTGGCTCGGTCACAACTGGGACGTTCGCCCTCACCGACAAAGGCAACTCGTTTAACACCCGCAAACGAGAGCGCCAACAAGAGGCGCTCTCCCACGCTTAGTCCGAGCAGCTGCCTTGTGCCTTCATTTGCCGACTTTGGACAAAGAATCAGTGCGCTTTGACAGATACTGGACATCGACAGCGAGATTTAGTCGTAGTACTCGTTGCCGAGGTGCGTGATGAGGTCGTCGCCATTGATGTGACGGAGAGTATTCTTCAGTTTCATCAGCTGGATGAAGAGATCGTGCTCGGCGTAGAGGCCGTCTGCCGTCATCGGGCTCTTGTAGTAGAAGGAGAGCCATTCTTGGGTGCCGCTCATGCCTGCGCGCTTTGCGAAGTCACTGAAGAGCGCCAAGTCGAGAACGATTGGTGCAGCAAGGATAGAGTCACGACACAAGAAGTCGATCTTGATCTGCATCTTGTATCCAAGCCAACCAAAGATGTCGATGTTGTCCCATCCCTCTTTGTTGTCGCCGTGTGGCGGATAGTAGTTGATTCGGACTTTATGATAGAGGTTGCCGTACAGGTCGGGGTACTTGTCCGGCTGTAATATCGAATCAAGAACACTGAGTTTCGAAATCTCCTTGGACTTGAAAGAGCCCGGATCGTCGAGAACTTCGCCGTCTCGGTTGCCCAAGATGTTGGTCGAGAACCAACCCCGAATTCCCAGCATACGAGCTTTGAAGCCCGGCGCGAGAATGGTTTTCATCAGTGTTTGTCCGGTTTTGAAGTCTTTGCCGGAAATTGGTGTCTTGGTCTTTTTGGCGAGCTCTTGAATCGCGCCAATGTCGACACTCAAGTTCGGAGCGCCGTTTGCGTACGGAACACCCATTTGGAGACAGGCATACGCGTAGATTTGAGAAGGAGCGATTTCGTCATCGCTGGCACGTAGCCCCTCTTCAAAGGCAGCCAGGGTCGCGTGGACCTCAGTTGGCTCACGGTAGACTTCGGTAGAACCGCACCAGACAGCAACCAGTCGGTCACAGCCGTTGTCGGCCTTGAACTTCTTGATGTCTTCCATCAATTGCTCGGCCAAGTCCATCTTGTTTTTGCCGGTCTTGACGTGCTCGCCGCGAAGTCGCTTGACGTAGCTCTGATCAAAAACAGCAGCCATCGGCTTGATGGCAGACAATTCGTCCTTGAGAGTTTCTACTAGGTCTTTGTCTAGCACTTCAGCTTCTAGGGCTGCTTCGTAGCAGTTGGCTTTGAAGAGGTCCCAGCCGCCAAAGACAATGTCGTCGAGGGCTGCTAGCGAAACGTAGTCGCGAATCTTGGGGACATTATCATCGGTGCGTTTGCCGAGCCGGATTGTACCCATCTCGCAGAGTGAACCGATTGGCTTGGCGATGCCCTTGCGAGCAGCGAAAACGCCAGCAATAAAGGTGGTCGCAACCGCGCCCATACCAGGTAATAAAACTCCTAGTTTGCCGGTCGCGGGAGGAACATTTACGCGTGTATCGTTTGACATAATAATACGTTTCTAAAAATTCGTGGTTGAGAAAATACTGTTTGAGTAGTCGCCTGGGAAATAATTCCCACAAAAGAGCCTGCGTTTTCAAGCGCCCATGACGAGTACCCGACTCTTTACCGCCATCTGGGGGAAAATCAAATGTAAATGAGGGGTAGGATTTGGCAAAAATGATCATCTTGCACCTTGGAACCACTGAGGGATGATGTTTGTATTGCCGCCGTGAACAGGCTAACCATTGCAAACATGACGCGTATTGGTAGTGCGTTGGTGTGCTCGTTACTACTTGGTAGTGCCTGCGCATGTGGCGGAAAACCGGCTCCAGCTGCACTTGCAATCCCGCCAGCAGACCCGTTGAAACCAGTGGTTTCACTTGGCTCAGGTGGCATATACTGCCCTAATGAGTATCTCAGTTGGTCACTGACATGGAGGGGGTTGCGCGGCGCGACTACCCAAATGGTGGTTGGTGAACCGGGGGTAATC
>JAESTW010000063.1 GCA_016763395.1 Kofleriaceae bacterium | reverse complement strand
GATTTGGTATCTACTCCCGCTATCGACTCGAACAAGTGTCTACAGACTTCACCTTGCCACAAGCGGTGGCTTTTGGTGCCAAGGGGCCGGACATAGGATTCTCTAACGAATCGGGAATCGTCGGGGCCTTGCGCTCTGGCGTTACCTACGACAATGAGCTCCCCAGTAACAGGCGTATCGCAGCAGATCTTTTCACCGAAATCAGCTCTCCATGGCTGGGCTCGGACTACAGCATGGTGCGCGCGGGCGCGAAGGCCAGCTACCGTCGGCCGCTTATCGGCCCCTTTGGTTTACACTTGCAAGGCGGCCTTGAAGGCGTGATGAGCAAACAGGGTATGCTAGTTCCACGAGCCGAACGCCTCTACTTTGAAGGCCACAGCGATGTCCGCGGATTCCAACTGGGTAGTGCTGGAATGGAGCAAGGTAGTGGTTTCAAAGCAACGGGTCGGGCGGAGCTTGAATTTGAGATCGTCCCTAGATGGGGAGTTTCAGGAGCACTCTTTTACGATGCTGGGATCTTCGGCACGGGAGAGAGTGCTAAACTAGCGCACTCTGTTGGTGGCAGCCTCATCATGGACTCGTTGCTAGGTCCGGTGCGACTCGACCTGGCACTTCCACTGGATGGTTCAGATAGCCCTATGGTACTCCTCGGAATTGGTGGCTCCTTCTAAAGAACATTTGGGGGAGGCAGGATAGCTACATTCGCACCATGCAGACGGTTGCCGCTGCTGCAGCCTCGCGTGCGGATTTACCTGGGTCCAGTTGTGTCAAGTCGCGACTGCGGTACTCATCGTATTGGTGGACCGTATCCGTAAGTACGACCATGCCTACGCTGGATTCGGTGAGCCCACTCGGCCAGAGCATCTCGCTGAGCGCACCGTCTAGCTCAGGATAGGCCAGAGAAGCTCCGTAGGGCGCCAACATCTTCCACGTGTGTCGGTTCGTGCCCGCGGCGCCTATCAGGTTCACCTCTACAGCCACTGCTGCTCCACCATTGCAACTCGGCGGCATGGCCAACCCCGTCGAGGCTGTCCGACTGTCGAAGTTAACTGCGCCTTCAGTCCATACAGGCATTAGATCGTTATTCGTTAGTGCGACAGTCGTGCTAACGCCGGGCGCCGGAATGCTAGACCAATCGTAGCGGGCCGTAATATTGGGGTAACTTCCGGTTTGCACCCATAAGACCACCCCGTCGAAGAAGTCGATGAGGTTGCGCGAAGCGGTCACGCTCTCATCGCTACCAAGAAGCTTTGACTCACTCACCGAACCGTACTGAGAACCGTTTCGGACAGAACGCACTTGGAGAAAGGTGCTGGCCCTGTCGCCGGTGTTTGTGTAGCGCCACTCCACGGTGCCCATATTGGTCACCCAGTTATCGAAGGTCGCAGCCGCGCTTAGGTTCGGTGCGCTTCCGGAAACGGGGATGCCGGTTGCGACGCTATAGCCGTTCACGTCGTTGGTGCGCGCGACGACGATTGCGTCAATCGTGCCATCCGCATTCTGGCATGCGGCGTAAATCGGAGTAGCGGATGAGACTGGCATGCTGGTAGAGGCAAAGGCCCTATTCTGGCACCCGTCGCGGAGGAAGTAGCTCGCGGAATCTCCATCTTGATCATCAATGGTGAAACTGAGAGTTCCCATCGTGGCCGCCTGCGTACCGAAGCGCAACTGATCTCCTAGCTGTACACCGGCAACGGTTGCGAGATCTATATCACCGGGCGAGGGGCCACCCCGTGCGGTTGCGTTGCCACCCAGATCTAGTGGCACCACCGCCGTGACATAGCCACCCGCTGGCATATCAGAAATAGTCGCAATCCCATCCGCATTCGTCATTAGAGTGGCCACATGATTGCCATCCGCATCCGCGTACATGATTGGCACAGGACCGGGCTGTTCGAACACGCGCACAACAACCTCGGTCGCAAGCATCGCATCCGCTTCGGCAGCATCGGTGGCAATGGCAGCGTCGACTATCGAGCCGGTGGGGGCGTCGGTAGCAACGGACTTAGAACTATCGCTACAACCGGCGATGGCGAGCGAACAAGAAGCTAGTATTAATTGGCAGCGCATGTTGTTCACGGTAGCAGCTTTGCACCTCGCCACCGCGCAACAATACGCCAATAGCCGCTTTGGGATCGGAGTATTTAGCTATTTCCTAGTAGACCCTCGAAGTCGAGACCGCTCGTCTGTCGGCCTCGGGATTTGGCACCGACAGCTCGCCGACCCACTTGTTGCCCCGTCGATAGCAAGCTCGGCATACCCGCAGTTCCCGGACAATCTGGCTACCGCTCCCACCTGAGTCCCGAATTCCCTTCGATGTCCGGCGCCGCCAATAGCTTCGCTGTGGATGGTTCACACTCACGGTCTCGATCACGAGCCGATAGCTGGGAGTATTCTCGGCAATCGTTTGTTGGCATTGTTGGCATTGGTACATAGGTATTTACTAGGTGAGTAGGCCCTGGAAGGCAGTTGGTAAGGGGGTGTCAAAATCATCAGGAGTTAGTGACTGGCCACTGTTGAGATAATCTCGCAGATATTCGAAGTGCTCTCTCTCGATAAGAGAGCGCAAGTCCGCACTCTTGAGCCGTACAATGGCTTGACCGTTGGTACTGCTGCGGGGCGTAAATCTAAGTTCTCGATAGGGGTAGAGTGTCATTTCAATCGTCACGAGATCTTCGACATAGAAATGCTGATATTCGCGATACTCGCCGTATTTGACGAAGCTCACGAGTTTTTCCTCGCTTGGCCAGCCTACGCTGTGGAGCCGGTAGCGTACCGAGTCGACGTCATCGCAAAAGAGTTGGATATCGATATCACTTCCATGCCGGATGTGTCCGGTGCTGACGGAACCGATTAGTCGTGGCGAGAACTCCTCCAGCTCGGTCATCGTTTGCAACGCCAATAGGCGCATTGCAGCCAGTCGCGTTGTCCGAGCACCTCCCTCTGCCAACTCCGCGTGGTGCAAGAGTGCGGCTTGGATCTCCCCATTGGAAGGAAGGTTTCCCTCTCGCCGGGCATCTCGACCAAAGAGGCGTTTGACTGCCAAGTGTTTCGCTCGGAAGTACTCGCGGACATCTTCTTCGTACATCAGCCGAGCTGCCTCTTGCGCGACTCGGTGGCGGCGCTTCGGATCGCCTCGTCTCATCGTCTCACCAAATGACAGAGTGCCCCACGAAGCTTTTTGAGTGCCCCGCCAACCATCTTTCCCTCGCGGCGAGTCCCATAGAGACACTTGTGAATCACCTGCTGGCTGATTCCGAGTTTCGCTGAAAGCTGTGGCTGTGAGAGTCCTTCGAAAAAACACCCTTCCACAACCTGTCTCTGCCGCGGGCTAAGTTCGGACACAACCGCAGCTCGGACATCATCAGCAAGCTCTACAGCTGTTTCGCACCCCCCATACCACAAGAGCAAATCACTGCTCAGCAAATCCATGTCCGGCCACAGCACCAGGCGCCCGCAGCTAGGATACTCAGAACAACTAGTAATTGACTCCATTGGGTGGGCAGAGTTCTGTCTGCAACTGTTGGTGGTAGAAGAGATTCATAAGCGTTGCGACGGCGTTGTGCGGAGTCGGCACCCACACCTTGCGCTTTCGTCCGGCCAAGTCCCAACGGCGCAGGGCTTCTAAATCTGCCAGCTGCGAGGTATGGGCAAAGCGCTTACGAGTCTGCCTTGGCGTTCTAAGTAGGTCTAAATGGTGATGCACAAGCCAGGAAACACGCTCACTTGCGACCTCACTCAACATGTGGGCGCCAATCTCAGCGTGATGCGCAGAGTCTATCGCTTTGCCGACGTCGTGCAAGAGGGCAGCCATGAGTAGCTCTGGGTCTTCCGTATATTTGTTCGCAATTTCAAATACTTGCAATGAGTGATAAAGGGCATTTCCCTCTGGGTGAAACTTGGGATCTTGCTCAATTCCGTCTAGGTCGAGCAGCATTTTTACTAAGATATCGTACATGAGATGTGAAGGTGCGTTTTGATAGGCCCTCACCCATAGCGCGCAAGCACACCCACCTTGCCAAATTTTGGCCGGACATTGGCGCATAAACATTGACGCGTTCCCAAGGTAAATCACCCAACGCACTGTGCCAACTCACATAGATAAATGCGCGGGACTTTGGGACCATGTACAGATGAGTCAAATCGTATCCAGTTTTCTAGAGCATAGCGACGCCAAGCTCACCAAGCGATTCTCTAAGTTCTCCGATGACTCAGACCTCAGCGCACTGCTGCAACGTTTCGACAGCTCGGATTCCGGATCCCTAGATCGCAAGCAAGCTGAAATGGCAGCGAAAGTTCTCGCCAAAATGCACACGCCATCAAGCAAGGGCTTTGCCGCGATGCTAAAAGTGTTCGACTACCTCGATGTCAACAAGAACCAAAACCTAGAGCATGATGAACTCTCGCTGGCAATCGAGATATTAGAACTATTCTGTAAGTCAGATTCAGTCAACGACACCTTGTCTCTCAAGGAGCTAGGGCTTTTGCTCAAAGCACTGGAGAAGCTGGATTGCGATGGCAACGGTGTTTTGGATGAGAAGGAGAGAACTGCCCTTCGGGACGGCCTGTGGAACCCTGATGAGTTCCTGGAAACGTTGCTGGCCTAGTGTCCGAGGATATTCTTTATGGCGCGCGGACAACCAGTAATTATAAGCCCAGTCCACGGTATGGAGGCGATACTACTCCTTCTATCTGGAGATCCG
>JAESTW010000719.1 GCA_016763395.1 Kofleriaceae bacterium | reverse complement strand
CTGTGTTCGTTTCGTCGATGGCGATTTTCGCTGTATTCGCGTGGTCTATGAAGAGGGCGGGTTTGGCCTCGCATTACATGAGCGCTGTGTGGACGGTAGCGGTCCGGACTTCGCTTCTGTACCTGCAGCGGCGATAGAATTGAGTGCTTTGTCAGAGAAGATGATGGATCCCTCTCAGACCAGCCCCTGGAACTTGGCCCACTGGCGTTTCGAGTGGAGGGCGCCGAACGCCTGCTCAACATCCAGGGCAGACTCTGCGTAATCGACAGAACTAGGACGTTATCCTGCAGAAGCTCACAGGGAAACATAGAACGAAGTATTTCGTTGGCCAAACCCAAATAGACGGCACTTGATATAACGAACTCGCTCTGCCGTGGGGCTCTGATTGCCTTCTTTCCCGCAATCGCAACGATGCCATCGCAAAAGTAGAATTGAGCTTTGACGACAACGGCCAGTCTGAGGTACGCAAGGCATCAACCATGGCTACCATCGAAATCGCACTCCTCTCTGAGCACCTCGACGAATCTCAAATCGAGGCAATGCTCAGTGCCATCGCCGACGAAACCACACCAGTACTCGACTCCGGAAGCAATGACGGTTCCATTGTCGTGGACAGCAGTATTGATGACGACCTCTTCGTGGATTTTCTCGGACACCTAGACGCCAATGACTTGGACGCGGATATTTACATCCCGCTCGACTTTGAAGAGGTCGTAAAAATCGGCGAATTCAAAATTGGTTCGACCCACGCGCTACAGCTCGTATTGGACAACCTACGCGATGATTTCTTTGTCGAGTCGGACGAGGATGACGACGAAGAAGAAGAAGACTTAGTCGGGAATGAGTTCGACGTCGAAGATAGCGAAGGGGATGAGGACGACGCCGGGTTGGACGATATGGCCACTGAGTTTAGCGATGGCGAGAGTTACGGACACGATGACTCCAGTGACATCGACGCCAAAGATGAGCAGCTACGACACATCTGGAAAGTGGTACACCGCGCCGCCAAAGAATCCATCGAGGCAAAACTCGCCTTGGTGTTCCACACTTAGGAATCTGGTGTTGAACGAGTTCAACACCCAAATTCCTAGCGCTGGCTGCGCAAGCGCCTCTTTACGTTACGCGGCGATGCCGCTCATTTCTGGTGTTCTACACCAGACACCTAGGAATCTGGCGTAAAAACGGTTTCGAATTGTCCGGTCGCGCTGCTCATCACGGGCGAAGAAGCTCCTACTCGGGCTGGGTGATTTGCTGCCAGTCCGGGCCATTGCCATCGGCAGTTTCAAGCGTCGTCATGCGCACCCGAAGCATCACTCTCTCGACGATAGATGTCGTCGCGAACTGCCCGCCTTTGCCACTTTCAAAAACCGCTTCCATGCCTGGAATCGGATAGGGAAATGACACTGTAAAGGCCTCATCCTCACGCCGTTGACTGCCCACCAAGCGCGCGCCGATGAGATGACTTCTCGTGACTGGCCCACGAGGGTCTCTGTTGTTGACCTCGATGCACCGCAAACTAGAGTCTAGGCCGTACATGGTATTGGCCGTCCAAAACTCAAGCGCACGCCACGTTTGCTCGGGCGATTGCTCCCCAACGATAGAGTCAGAATTAACGTGAACAAGAACCACTTCAATCTGCGACTCAATGTGAGTGTTGGAAAATGAAACAGACGAAGCAATTAGGGTGGTATCGCCTATGTCTTTTTTGTCCGTCATGAGAAGTACCCGATCGTAATACACATCATAAATAGACTCATTCGGACTCAGCTACTGTTTTCACAAGTTCAGCAGCAGCAGCAGCTTCGATTTCTCCGTCGAGTATCCTGACAATCGTAGCGAGTACAGGAACCCGCAATCCCACTGCACTCGCCATTCGCAAGCCGGCTCTAGCGGCTCGACTTCCCTCTCCATGCGATCCCATTCCATTGCCCGATACCAAGTCTAACCCCAAAGAGTAGCTCGGCGATCGGTGCTCTCCCTGAACCGACGATCGCACCAAGAGGTTTCCCAGTCCGGCCAAGCCAAAGAATGTTTCGGAAGATGCCCCCATAGCGCTACCCAGCTTAGACATCTCGCGAGCGGCGCGAGTAATGAGAACGGCCCGAGTTCCTATTCCTACGCCCAATCCATCTGCCAAACCGATAGCGATGGTGTACGCGCCCGAGAGAGCACTGGCCAACTCCGCTCCAATGACATCTCGTCCGGTGTACAGTCGCATGATCGAAGGCACCTCCAAAAGACGCCTGGCCTCTCTGGTGACTTCGTCAAACTCAGAGGCACAAACCAGTGATGTGCCACTGCCAGCCATAAGATCCTTTGCCATCGAGGGCCCGGCAATAACTCCGGTTCGGAGTATTGGCGTCTCTTGAGAGATTATCCTAGAAACCCGCATATCGCCCTGCGGGCCGAAAGCACCAATGGCGTGAACAGCCAAATGTCGTCCCGTTACGGCGGTGCCCAACACTCGCAGGCGTTCTCTGACAGTCTCGGAAGATACCGCGACAACAAGGAATCGTGCTGTGTCAGCAAATTCTTCAACATCGGTACTCGCCCTGATCGTCGCTGGCAATTCGACGTCCGGGAAGCTGCTACACCGATGTTCGCCGTTGATTTTGTCGACGACATCTTGGCGCTGAGACCACAGCAAGGTATTCCGGCCGGCCCGACCCAGCATGGCTGCCAATGCAACGCCAAACGCGCCTGCGCCGACGATTCCGATTGTGTCTTGTGTTGACTGTGGCAATGCCTAGCCCTCCCATTTAAAGTTCAAGTGTCCGCTGCGATTGCGGTAGTAGTAGAGAAGTTTCATCGACCCAATTCGCACATGCTCACCGACTTGGTAGAGCGCTCGTTTGGTGTGGTACTTGCTCATGAAACGAATTGCTTCTTGGATTATCTCGTCCGCAGGCTTACTGAGTAAGCTCTCCTCCAGGCTGCCGGCGTCAGGATTTGCGACAATGACTTTGCGAAGAGCATCCACAACTTCTGCCAATTCTTGACTCGGCAGGGCAAGGGCTGTTTCGCTGAGCCGCATAAGCCGCAGGACGTCCGAGATTCCACTTCGCCGGTGAGCTAGTTCCATGGCGGCCCGAGCGACCAGATGGGTTTCTAGAAACACGGTATCTCGGCGGTACACCGACGCCAGTTTTCGTCCGAGCATGCGGGTGTAAACACTGTCTCGCTGAGTGTCAGCACAAACTTGCCCTTCTCGGTTCTGCAAATAACTCGCTGGATCCACGATCTGTCCCTGGCCATCGCGAGAGTCACCGTTCTCGTCAACCTCATTGCCAAAGGGGTCGAGGGGAGTGCCGAATTTTACAATGGCTGCGCCTTCGTGGGCCAAGGTCTTGCGAGCGAAGTCAACAATGCGCCCCAGTCGGGAAAACTCGTCATCCTCGATAATGTATCGGGATTTACCAGTATCGGCCAGGTAGTCGGTAATCAGCGTTTCGGCCTCGAGGACTAGTCGGTAGTTGATTGTTACGGGAACAATGAAAATTCGCCGAGAGGCAGAATCCTTTTGCAGGCTGTTCACCATGGCGGTCGCTGTGGTTCCCAGGAGGCCCAGTTTGAGACGCTTCTCGACCAAGTTAGAGCGAGATCGAGTTCCGCCGGGGAAGAAGAGAGAGTGAAATCCACGTTCGAGAAGTATGGTGGAGTACTCCTTGAGAACTTCTTTGTAGAGCGAGAAGCGCATACGCCTATCCACTCTGTACGCACCGAGATTCTCCATGAAGAAGCTCATAAAGGCGTTGGAGAACAGGTTCTTGCCGGCGCCATAGGTGACTGGCGGAAGTCCTGAGCGATTCATAGCAAAGCCCAATACGATAGAATCGAGATTGGACGAGTGCGTTGGCGTTAGGACCAAGGTCCCTTTTTCACAGCACTTATTGATGGTATCGAGGGGGCCATCGATGCGAATCGACTCGGCCATGGCGCCCAGGGCCTGCACGCCCTCTCGAAGTCCAGAGATGGGATTGAGCAAGAAGGACAGTGCTGGAGGTAGAATGTCGTTGGCGAAACGATACACCTTGGGGTTGAAATTCCCAGCGATATCTTGTGCGTGATACCGGACAATACTGGTCAACTCCTCCCGTTTGTCCGCTTCGGACATGTGTCCCAGTTTATGCGCCAACTCGTGCCAGCGTCCGAGTCGTTTTTTGTTTTCCCGGCCACTGGATTTCTCCAGCCGTCGAATTTCACTAAAGGCAACTTCGTTGAGAACATACTCCAATGAGTCATCTTGCCCCTGTGCCGCCAATTCAATATGGGCATCAACAACTCGCCCGACGACTTGATCGACTATCGAAGCACGGGCGTCATTGAAGGTTGCCAAACGGTCACGGGCTTCCGGGAGAACGCGAGGATTCATCCCAGTATCATGTCATCGGCAGGCCCCGCACTCCAAGAGGTGGGCGGTCCTAAGCTAGCTAAACTCATACAGTATCCCGGGGATCGCCCCTGCTACAGAACGTTTGTTTGGAGAGATCGTAGGAATTGCTGTGGTATGGTGATATCTAGGACGCGTTCTGCCTTCAATGGCAGGCGGTTTCGGAGTTGGGGGAGGCAATCAGAATCTGCGTATTCTGGTTTGTTAACACCAATTTAGGTATACCGAGATGAGGGGGCTTCATTGACCTTCATTGACCTTTCCTTTAAAAACTCCATCCTAAAATCTCTGGTGAAGTACCGGAGTTGAAAGTCAGAGTGACGATGGCCAAAGCATCGGGCAAAGCGCCCAAAGCAAAAACGAAGCGCGCGAGCGCAACCACAGCAACTTCCAAGACCGCGGCAAAGAAAAAGACCGCGACGAAGAAAGCGGCTGTGAAGAAGCCAGCCAAAACTGCGGCGAAGAAAAAGCCAGTGGTCAAGAAGCCAGCGGCAAAGGCGAAGAAAGCCACAGTGAAAAAACCAGCCAATACAAAAGCAGCGGTGAGGAAGACCACTGCGGCGAAGAAGCCAGCTGTGAAGAAATCTGCAGTGACAAAGGCGACTGCAGCAAACAAGGCTACCGTAGAAAAAAAAGCGGCCGTGAAAGCGGCAGCGGAGAAGAAGAAAGCAGCGGCAAAGGTAGCGGCAGAGAAGAAGAAGGCAGCAGCGGTAAAGAAGGCTGCGGCAACAAAAGCGGCGGTCGAGAAGAAGAAAGTAGCGGCAGAGAGGAAGAAAGCGGCAGCGGCGAAGAAGACTGCAGCGACAAAAGCGGCGGCCGAGAAAAAAGCGG
>JAESTW010000718.1 GCA_016763395.1 Kofleriaceae bacterium | reverse complement strand
TTATTGACGCGACCAACGATGAGCCGAAGCCATTTATTTAGACGAAAACCGCCGAGCAGATGATGGCTTCTGTGATTCGCCACTGCCAGCATGTGCTGAATCTTTCCCAGTGGCACAGAGGGCGCTCCTGACATTGATTCGGCCTGAGCGGTCGCGGATCGGTTCCAATCTTCAAATGACTTCGCAGCTAGTTGCCAATGTGCCGAGTTGCGATGGAGACTACAGTACCAGCTAGGCCTTATCCGCCCGCGAGTAGATATTTACCATCGGTGAGTTCGGTGACGCCTATGCCAATGATGCCGGCGTTGTCCGGAGAGATTAAGGAGAGAGAATCCTCCACCCACCGGCAGTCTCCTAGCGGACCAGGCCACTCTTGAGAGAAACCCCAAACACCGATTTGAAGTCGGTGAAAGGCAAACTCTCTAAGGGCTTGTGCGTTTTTTGTCCGACCAAACTCAGGGCGTGAACGTCACGAACTAAGATTCGCTTGCCAGCGACAGTTTTGGAGTAGAACACCCCTTGGCTCATACCAATCGTCTGATAGCGCACTCCACGTTTCCGCAAAAAGAGTACAACGCTCGAGCCCGGTACCAGCGCGTCAACACCAGAAACAACGAGCCCTATTTCTCCCACTTCGCCACCCATCTGCCGGACAACAATAGTCTTTGGACAAACATCTGCCTGGCAAGCAGTCACCTTCAGAGTCGAGATGGTCACGGGCCAGCCGGCCTCAAGCTCAGTTCGTTGAGCTATCACCTCTCCATCCATCACTAGATCTGCACGTGCACTAAGCTCCTGTGGCGAAAGAAATTGCAAAGTAGAAGCAGCTGCAGTGGATGAACCCAAAACCAATCCTAGAAGCAAGAAGCCAGACAGCGTCATCCACGAGCGAACCTCTCCGATTTTGCGTTCACGGTGCAACACAGCCATGGCGTGCTTATGGGTGAGCCCCGAAATCTCGCGTTCCTTCCGGCGAGGTCCTGGACGACGCAACCCCACTAGAACAAGTAGCACCATAGCGGCGACTACCAGGCCACTTCTCCCACCAGTAGAACAATTCGCTAGCTGGGCCAGACTTGCCGGGGATTCGGGTTCAAGAACATCTTCGTACAAAAAGGCTATTCCGGCCTTGTCATCGTCAGCCAAGTCTCTCTTGCTTATCTCACAGGAGCTAGCACTGGGAAACATCGTGGACTCAACTCTATCTTGGGAGTGCGAGAGACCAAAGAAATGGCCCGCTTCATGGGTCAAGATGTTTTGCAAATCGTAGCGATTGGCGCAGTGGCTGCGACCAACCACCGTCCACTCATAGTCGACCGCGTTGACGACGATGTCCGCTTCCATGATTTGTCCGGTTGTTGTCCGGTATGTCAAGTACGTTGTCGCCAGTGCTTCTGGATCGACAAAAGGGCCGGCCTCGACTCCCCATCGAATTACGCTCTTTCCATCTTGCGCAATTTCGTCGTCATCGCTTTCGCCATCTGCGATGGTTAACACCAGAGTATCAGGGACCTCTGCGGACCAATGTTGCAACGCTAGAATCGCCGCGCTCTCACTCTTGTCGGCCGAGATACTTGCAGCAGCCCCCATCGACACATCTACGACTACCTTGCCGTCTGACCAACGTATCGGGTCTCCGCCGCCGGTAGATTTAACTTCCCATGCGTTGGCTGGTCCGGTGAACAGCAGAACAAGAGCTGTCGTCACTAGGATGCGAATAGACATACCAAGGGTGATCGGCCCCTTTGTCGACTACTGAACCCCCATGCCGCGTATTCCGCTGAAATAGTGGCCTTACTGACGAACTGCTATCGCAAGATTGCCGATCTCCGTGGCGAAACGTTTATCTAATCGAGAACGTGCCAGCCGAGGACTTTGAGACTAGCAACGCCGACTATCTTCTGGACTCTAACTTCAATCTGAACTCGAGAGAGGTCTGGCCCTTCTCCAACAGAGTGCAAGATGACAATACCATCGCTATCACTGCCAGTACTAAAGTTCGGATCATCAGTATTATTCTTAACAGAGACGGTATAGCTCATATGCGAACTAGCCCCAAAAACACTCCCTGGGTCACCAGCGGCGATCGTGTTTCCTGCGATTCCGAGCGGAGTTTGAACGCTTGTGTTACTCGGACTTACAAAAGCACTGTAGTAGGTCAATGGGGCTGTATTGTTCCGTAAGAAATCCATCCCGGCACTGATACCGCTTTCCGCCGCAAACAATGCAACCGAACGAAAACGAGTCTGGCTATTCGACTTCGCTCCCCGACTAACCTTTACGACACTGAGAGCCGCCAGCGCCAATAGACCGGTGAGCACCAAGAGAGCAATGAGAAGTATGCTTCCCCGCTCTCCGTCCCGCCTCCCTACGCAATCATTTGCCCCTCGACTTTGCACTCTGAGCCAGCGTACCACTCTGAAGCGAATATCCAAGCCCAATCATAGAGGATCCAGCCTTAGCGGAACAAATAGCCAAGCGAGAGCCCGAATCCAACCGAGAAACGAGTCCAAGCTCCCAGTCTGCCGGAAGTATCAGTCTCGGTTCTTGCTGAGAACTCTACCGATGGCGTTACTTCGATTCGCTGGACGATCAAGAATCGATAGCCCAAAGCCAGGCTCTCGGCGAAGGTCAGTGCTCCTCCAATCGTCCGGTCTTCAAGCTCAGCTTTGACCCGCGTGTGCATAAAGTCCAAGCGGGCGCCGACATAGGGGCCAGCCATCGTTCGTCCGACAAGACTGGACCACACTGCTCGCTCGCGAAACCAGTGACGTAGCTCCACACCAGCTCCGTAGGAGTAGGAGCTATAGTCACCATTCTTTGCATTGGCGCGAAACGCCAACACACCAGACAAACTCAGGCGATATCTCGGAATGGTATAGTGCTCATATTGACCGGACAATCCTGCGACTGCCAGCGAAAAAAGATGCACAGATACCGCCTGATTGTACACCGGCGCTGGTTCTACGCCTTCGTCCGCGACAATCAGCGCAGCATCCTCAGTTGTTGCCTCGCCAGATTGTGCAAGCGCACTGGATTGTGTAAGCGCACTGTCAGCCAGCAGCAAGACTGCAATGACAATCCGGCACCTCATGGCGCACCTATAGTCTGCGCGAGAAAATCCGAGAGAACCGTCCACGCTTCGGGTGTATCAATAGAAGACACCACAGTGTCTGCATGACCGATGTCCGAGCCGACGTTGGTAATATGTCCGCCTCCTCGGATTTCCAGCATTCGAACAGTTACACCCGCTTGTTTGAGAACCTCCCGCATGTCCTCACTCTGCTCTATATCGACGAACAAGTCCGCTTTGCCGTGAATTAGTAAATAGGGGGGCGTGCCACTATTAACGTGTACTACCGGCGACATTAGCTCGTAGTTCTCGGGAACCTCCGCCTTGCTGCCCCCGACAAAGTCAGAGACGACACTGCTGCTCGGCATTTTTCGCATATCGTGAATACCGGCGCCGCTGATAACAGCATTGGGCGCGGCTGCTGGCCCGGCACCACAATCGGGTTGCACTTCTGGCAGATTGAACGCTGTGCCAAGCATCGAGACAAGATGTCCGCCCGCAGAATACCCTGCAACAGCAACTCTGTCCGGATCTAGCCCATACCTGTCCGCATTCGCTCGAAAGTGAGCCAATGCGCAAAAGCTATCTTTCACCAAATCCGTAAACACACCCTCGGGAACCAGGCGATAGTCGATAGTTGCAGATACGTAACCGGCTCTTGCTAGCCGAATCGCGTGGTCGGTATGAACATCTCGGTGAAACTTGCTCCAACCACCACCATGTATCCACAGCACACCAGGACGCCCAGTTTCACTATTGTCCGGTAAGTAGATATCCATGGCAGTCGAATTGCCATAGCGCTCATCGTAGACAACGTCCTTAATCTCCTCCACCGAGCCACAGGCAGAGGCCACAAGGGCAGCGATGAGCAAGCTGGCCAGTCGGTATTCTCGCATTTGAGAATCCTACCTCAAGGGCGTGGGGAGAAATAGAAGAACATATTCTGGGTTCGAGGCGCTCGGTTGGCAAGGCGAGAAAAAGGGCGCTGGCCTGGCCCAGTAACCGATTGAACAACGAAGAGCGAAGCGCCAGATAAGATGGATCGGGCTCAGAATGTCGTCTTCAATTTTTCCCCGCGCCCTAAGGTGGCGGGCAGTGCTCAGATGTGGCTCACAGCACGCAATCGCCAAGCTTGGTGAGAATTGCCTTTTTCGGCAGACCAGATCATTCGCCAGGAAGCTCATCCTCGCCAGGAAGCTCGG
>JAESTW010000717.1 GCA_016763395.1 Kofleriaceae bacterium | reverse complement strand
CGCTCGTGCTCGCAAAGCCCATACTTCGGAGAGACTGGCTACAGGCCTGTCTCCTCGCAGCTTCTCTCTCTGGTGTCTCTGCGTGTTTTTCCCCCCAGATCCAAGAAGGACTCGTGTGTTCCGAGACTCAAAGCTGCCCGGGTGGTCAGCCGTGTACAATAGGTGTTTGCCGCTCTGCTCGCTTCGGCCCTGATGCCAGAATACCGGACGGACTACCGGACTCCAATGCGGGTTGCATCGGATCTACGACTTTTTCTTTCGTCGACAGGATCGAAAATTTTACCGCACCTAGCTGTGCAACGATCGTCACCATTGAGGCATTTGGGGCGCAAGGTGGAGGTACCATTTCTGATCCGGGGGCTGGTGGGAAAGGTGCCCGAATAAGAGCCGATTTCCTTCCGTCTCCTGGAGCTGTTTTTCGAATACTTGTGGGTGAAAAGGGAGAGGCAGGAAGCCCTGGTGTCGATTTTTCGCAAGGAGGCGGTACTGGCGGAGGAGGCAGTTTTGTTGTTGATGAGTCCAATGCTCCGATGCTAGTCGCCGGTGGTGGAGGGGGAGCTACCGAAGGTAACTCGGTTCAGCGCGGAGGGCCCGGACAAGTTACCCTGGATGCACAAAATGGTGGAGGCGATGGCGCCGGTATCGCAGGTTTCGTGTCGGGCACAAACGACATTGACGGCGGTGACAGCTACACCGCCGAATTTCTTGGATATCACGGGGGAACTGGTGGTGGCGGCTTTTTCACGGATGGTTTTTACGATAGCGTCGGCGCCACTTCCTTTGGCACTAAGAACACCCCCGGACAAAGCTTCCTCAATGGTGGCGATGGTGGACGAGGCGGCTCTCTGGGACGAAATGGAGGCTATGGTGGCGGCGGTGCTGCAGGCTTCACAGGGGGTGGTGGAGGAGGATATACCGGCGGCGGCGCTGGTGGGCCCGGAACCGACGCCACTCTTCACGGCGGTGGTGGAGGCGGCTCCATAAGTTCAGGCACCAACCCGGACAGTAGCCCAGGCGTGAATTCTGGTGACGGCAAAGTCATCTTCAGCTGGCGGAAATAACTCGGCACTTTGTTCTCTAGCAATCGCCCGGCAACTCCGATTGGCCGAGATTCCAAGCCGAACGCTTTCCCGCTCCGCTCTTAGATAAGGATATCTTGTCCATTGCAACTCCAAGTAAATACGGAGAAAATTCCGTACTGCTGCACTGACCAATTGAGATCGCCCACACTGGCTGAAAATCCGTGTAGTTACAGGTACTTCCGATATAGAAACGCAGCCCCAAGCAGCTCTAATCCTTTGTAGCCTCTGCGGGGCATGGTGGTAGAGTGTAGGAGGAACTACTCTGCCCTCTCGCTTGCCACTTGGACCCGACTCAGACCATTTCACTCTTTCTTGCACGCGTTGCCAAACGCTTGCGATGGCGCGATGGGATTTCGGCGGGTATCTATTTGGTAGCGGTTTTGATTGGGCTCGCGTTGGTAAGCCCTCTTTGGGCGCTGTGGGCGGGCCTTGACCGATCGCAGAGTTGGGTTTTCGTCGCGCTTGGCCTACTTGCTCTTGTGTCCGGTGGAGTTGCAGCAATCCTTTTGCCCAAACGGCGATGGGCGAAACAGGCGGACTCAGCCAGGTATGTGGGTGAACAGGTAAAAGGAGTTCGTTCAGATTTACTCTCAGCACTTGAACTGATGGACAATACCGGACACGGGGCAGGTTCTCGGGATTTACGTCAGGCCCTCTTTGCTCAGACGGCCCAGCGGGTTGTTCCTCTGTCCGTGCCCAGCCTAGTCCCCTACTCTGGGTTGCGCAACGCAGTGCGAACGATGCTTGCGGTGATCGTCCTCTACGGTGCCGTCGCGCTTGCCGTCCCGGACGCGTTGGCTACGGGATGGAATCACCTTTTTCGTCCGGCGCAGTCTGTTCCCTTTGATGGTGCATCATTGGCGGACAAACCACTCGTCGACGATATGCACGTCGTCGTTGAGTTCCCAATCTATACCCAAATGGCCAACTTGAATTTGCCCTCATCTTCCGGTGATTTTGAGGTGATGCCGGGCGCTATGGTAACTCTTTCGACCAAAGTACCGACCTCCGTCCAAACGGTGCGAATTCTTCTCTCTGCTACCGACGAGCTTGTCAGTGACGAGGAGATCGAGTTTGTCCGCAAAGATGACTACTTCTCCGCAACCTTTGAAGTACGAAAAGAAACCTACTATCGTTTTGAACTCACCTTCGGTGATGAGCGCAAGGTCGAAGTTCGTGCTCGTCATATCGAGATGGCAATGACAAGGCACCGAGAGTCGAGTTCTTCGCTCCCGCTGACGAATTGGATATCGCCAAGATTAAGCGAGTCGAGCTGGCGTACACCGCAAGCGATGATTTTGGCGTGGCGATGATTGAGCTTGTCTATGGCGAAAAGGGTGGCCGACAAACTCGCCAGTCTCTTCACGCGCCGCCACCGGACGAAATCACTGACAGTATACAATCAAAACTACTTTGGGATCTGGCCGAACTCAATCTTCGCCCTGGGATAGAGATCGAGTACTACTTGGAGGTTACTGACAACGACAATGTTCTCGGCCCCAACAGTACCAAGTCACGCGTTTACAAGCTTCGCCTCTTTAGCCCAAGGGAACGGCACGAGGAGCTAATTGGCCGGCAAGAAGAAGTCGCAGCTCATATGCTGGAGTTACTCGCCGGGAGACTCACAGTAGACCGGACAAGCGTATCCCTACACCGAGACATTTCTCGCTTTGCTGCAGAGATTGTCGTCGAGCTCGGAAGCCTGGTTGCAGCGTTCAAGAACGATGAACTTTCCCAAAAGGCACTGGCGACAACTTTCGAGAAGTTGCGAGATCGGATGAATACCCGCGTTACTCGCGAAGAGCAGCTTCTGAGCGAGCTCGAAAAGTTGGGCATGGCCGAAGAGCTTGTAGCCAGGCGGCTAGGCGATTCGGACACGAAAATTGTCGGCGAGCTTGAAGATGACATACTCACAATTGGAGACTGGTTACATCGACAAGAAATCGAAAACCTATTGGGCATCTCGGACGAGGTGAAAGCCAGTCAAGAGCGACTGGACAAACTCTTTGAAGAATACAAACGTACCGGCTCCTCGGAGTTGCTCAAAGAGATTGAACGAGAACTGCGTGTACTTGAAAAGAAGCTGGAGGAAATGGCCTCCCAAAGTAGCAGTATGCCCGAAGATGTGTTGGACCGTTTTGTAAACAGCGATGCACTACAGCAAGAGCAGGAAGCCAATTGCCTCTCAAAAGTGAAGGATCTCTTGGCAGCAGGCGAAGTTCTAGCGGCACAAGAACAGATGAAAACGTGTAGCCAGGCGCTAGACGAAAGTGCGAGTGCCCTAGAAGAATCCCTGCGTTCGCTCCGCAACGACAAGTTCTCAGAAGAAGAAAAAGAGTTTCAGGAAGCGATGGACCAGCTGGCAGACTTAGCCCAAGATCAGCAGGACATTGCGGACAAAACAGACCAGATCTATGAACGCTACGCGGAATCGGTGTCCGAACTCATGCGAGAAAAAGCGGAAGAAGTTCAAAAGAGCACACGGATAACACTAGAGAAACTCAAAAAGAAGCTGCAAGAGATACCGCGTTCAGGTCTCTCTTCCTTCTCCAAAGAGGAGCTTGAGATATTGCAACAGCGCCTCAAGGACACAGAGGCGATGTTGAAACGAAACGAATTTGCCGAGGCTCTGAGTATGGCTCGCTATGCAAAACGCTCGCTTCGGACAATTCGCGACGAGTTGCAGTTCACTCTCGACGAGGATTGGTCTCGTGATGCGGTTGTGGCCGAAAAACACGCCCGTGAGGCACTTCCCCTGGCGCGCAAGCTCATCGACGAGCTTAAGGAAGCGACACCACCTCCGTCCAAAATCATGAGCAAAGACGATAGCAGACAGCTCGAGAGGCTAAAGAGACAACAACAATCCCTTCGTTCCCGCAGCAAAAAGCTGGAGAAGAGAATCAGCGAGAAGGGAAAGCCGATGCCCGGGAAAGCCGGACAAGCAATGCGAGAAGGCCTGAAGGACGCCATGAAACACATGCAGCGGGCCGAGAAACAAATGCGTTCTCGAGATCCAGGAGGCGCTAGGCAAGAGGCACGAGATGCTGCCCAGAAGCTCGGCGAGACTCGAAAGGCTGCACAGGGAGCTGCCCGCAAACGTCAGAAACAAGGGCGCGCGAGTTGGCGAGATGAGCCGATTCGCATTCCCGGTGCAGAAGACTACAAGGCGCCAGAGGAATTTCGCGAAGAGATACTTGAGGCAATGAAGAAGGACAAAGGCCCAGCGGGATTCTCAGAACAGGTCAAACGCTACTACAAGGAAATCATGCAATGAGACTTATTCTCATAATCATATTGGCACTCGTCGCAAGCAGCGACGTCCCCTCTGCCCAGGCCAACGTGAGCCAAGAAGCGGTCACCGCAGCTAGGCATTTACGGGCCTGGCAATTTGAGAAAGCTCGCAAGGAGATTGCAGCGCTAGTCAAAGCAAATCCTTTAAGCGAAGAAAGCAGATATTTACAGGCGGAGATCAACTTCTATGACGGCCGATACAAGCAAGTCCTGTCCGGACTGCTCGGGCTCAAAGACAGTGCCGTAGACGAGAATGTCGGTGCGTTGCGAAAATTGGCTGCCAGTTCACTGCAAGCGACAAAGACTTTTCTAGTCCACCCAAGTTCCGAAGGCCACTTTCAGATCTACTACGCTCCCGGTAAGGATGCGGCGATCGTACCTTTAGTGGACGAAGTATTGGAGGCCGCCTATGAAGCCCTTGGCAACGATCTCGGACACAGACCGGACGCCCCAATACGAGTTGAACTTTTGGGGGCCGCTTCAGACTTGGCCAAGGTCTCTACCCTGACCGTCAAGGAAATCGAAACCACAGGAACTATCGCTCTATGCAAATACGGCAAACTTATGGTGGTTACGCCAAGGGCCACAGTCTTTGGATATCCTTGGATGGACACGCTCACTCACGAATATGTGCACTACGTGGTTACGCAAATGTCTCACGACACAGTCCCAGTTTGGCTACACGAGGGGCTCGCTCGCTATCTACAAGTTCGGTGGCGAGGACCAGCAACTGGCAAACTCGGAAGCTTGGACGAACACCTACTGGCAAAGGGCCTCAAGAACGACAAGATGATAAGCTTCGACGACATGCATCCGTCGATGGCTAAACTGCCCAGCCAGGCAGCAGCAGCATTGGCGTTTGCCGAAGTGAGCACCATGGTTGGGTATATCCATTCTAAGGTTGGAGATTCCGGGCTTCGCAAGGTGATCTTGGGCGTGAAGGATGGCTCCTCTGCTCGTCGCTCCGTTGCCAAGGTTTTGTCCAAGCCGTGGAAAGAGGTCGAGAGAAACTGGATCACTCACCTCAAATCGAGCCGGCTACAAAGTAAACGCTTTGCTGAGCGAAGTCGGCAAATCCGTTTCCGAAAGGGCAAAGGCAGCGATGACAATGTTGGCGTTCACGCAATAAAAAATGAAAAAGCAAAGAAGTACACCCGCCTGGCCGGAATGCTTCGAGCGCGCGGACACAACGCTGCGGCGGCTATCGAGTACCAAAAGGCATTGCAGTACGCTGGCGGCAGCGACCCTCTTATAGAGGCGAAACTCAGTCGAGTTTACTTGGAGCTTGGTAGGTACCAAGATGCGATTACCTTGGCCGAACCATTACTGGACATTGATGAGATGGATCCAGTACCACCAACAACCTTGGGAATCGCGCGGCTCGCTCTTGGAGACGCAAAGAAGGCAAGCCTAGCCTTTGAGCGAGCCCTACGCATCACCCCTTTTGATTCTCAAGTCCGCTGCGGACTAGCGCAGGCGTACAAACAAGTTGGTGACAAAAACACCGCTCGAGAGCGCGATGCTTGCGAATTATTGCAGCAAGTTAGATAGTTACTAGCTCATGGACGCCATGGAAAAAACCGAGGTCGAAATTCTGCCCATCCAAAGCAATGGCGGCGGAGATCTAGCTGCTGTGGAAGAGATTGCGCAGGCCAAGGCTGCCACTACACACGAGATCCACAAACGAATTATCGGCCAAGACGAGGTGATCGATCACCTGCTTACCGCCCTCTTTGCGCGCGGACATTGCCTCTTTGTTGGTGTTCCCGGATTGGCGAAAACGCTGTTGATTTCGACCCTGGCTGAAACCCTCAACCTTGAATTTCAGCGCATTCAATTCACGCCCGACCTCATGCCCTCGGACATTACGGGGACCGATATCCTGGAAGAAGATCAAGCGACCGGCAAGCGCTCCTTTCGCTTTATTAAGGGCCCTCTCTTCGCCAACATCGTTCTCGCCGACGAGATAAACCGGACACCTCCCAAAACCCAAGCAGCTCTCTTGCAGTCGATGCAGGAGCACAAAATTACCGCGGGTGGTAACACCTACGATCAGGATTTACCCTTTTCGGTTTTCGCCACACAAAACCCAATCGAGCAAGAAGGCACCTACCCGCTGCCCGAAGCACAGCTCGACAGATTCATGTTTCAAGTCGATGTTGGCTATCCGAGCGAAGCAGAAGAAGAGGAAATTGTCCGGCAGCAAACGTCTGGAATCCGGCAGACGCTGACCCCTGTGCTTTCACCTACTCGAATCCGCGAATTGCAGGAGTTGGTGTTGCGGGTTCCGGTAGCCGATCACGTGGTTAAATTTGCAGTAGCTCTGTGCCGGCAAAGTCGTCCGAAAGAGTCCAGTGCACCGGATTTTGTCCGCAACTATGTTTCCTGGGGAGCGGGCCCTCGGGCGTCGCAAAACCTAATTTTGGCCGGCAAGGCCAGAGCGATTTTGAGCGGGCGCTTCGCTATCGCAATCGAGGACGTCGTGGCACTTGCGAGGCCCACCCTGCAACACCGAATTATTCTGAATTACAGAGCAGAAGCTGAGGGCATCACTAGCCCGGATATCATTCAACACCTGCTTCAGAATCTCTCGCGATAGAACGACACTTCGTCCCATGGCCCTCCTCGACCCCAAAGCCATCGTCAAACTTGAATCGATGGCAGTCAAAGCGAAGTGCATCGTCGAAGGTGCCCTGACCGGGATGCACAGAGCCAAGCTTCGAGGCTCCTCGGTGGAGTTTGCAGAACACAAAGAATACACGCGCGGAGACGAAATCCGGCACATCGACTGGAAGGTGCTGGGCAAAGCCGACCGCTACTACATCAAGCAGTTCGAGCAAGAGTCAGAACTCACGTGTTACTTAGTGGTCGACGCATCTGGCTCGATGTCGTACCAAGGAAAGGGCGTGAGCAAGCAAACCTATGCCTGCCACCTCGCCGCGGCATTTGCCTACCTTCTTATCGGACAACAAGATCGAGTTGGCATACGCGTGTTTGGGGATGGAGAGAAAGATCGTTTCGCGCCCCCAAGGGCCAAACCAACACATTTGAGAACAATTCTCAGTATCCTAGAAAGGACGGAATCGAAACGGAATTCCGGTGACGAGTCTCTTAGCAGTGTTCTGGAAAGTGTTGCCGAGCAAGCTAGGCGCAGGCGGGGCCTTGTGATTATCCTCTCCGACCTCTTCGACTCTGACAAACAACCCATCAAAGTCATGCAACACTTGCGGGCACGCGGACACGATACAGTGCTCTTTCACTTGCTCGATCGAGACGAGCTGGATTTCCCCTTTGATGGCTTAAGTGTTTTTGAGTCCCTCGAGAGCGACGACAAAGTACTGGTCGACCCGGCCTCGATTCGAAGCCTCTACAAAAAGCGTATCGAGGCCTTTATCGATACCTCGCGCGAGCAATGCCTGCAGACGGGTATCGAGTACCACCTCGCAATCACCGACCAGCCCTTTGAAACCACGCTCATGAACTTTCTGGCCGGACGCTT
>JAESTW010000716.1 GCA_016763395.1 Kofleriaceae bacterium | reverse complement strand
GTCCGCCGCCTTTCAACTATTGCCGCTTTGGAGCTTGGCGCTTCTCAGTACAGTATCGACAGTTCTCGCGTTTACTCCAATGCATGATGCATCTCACAAATCAGCTGCCAAATCGAAGCCGATTAATGAGGTTTTGGGCCGGCTGATGGCACTGCCGCTGGCCGCGCCTTTTCCCGCGTTTCGATACCTGCACTTAGAACACCACAAACACACCAACAATACAAAATCAGATCCGGACATGTGGAGCGGAACGGGCCCTCGATTGTTATTGCCACTGCGATGGATTACTCAGGACTATTACTACTACTTTTTCTACCTTCGATCCCAAAACAGGGCCAAGTTAGAAGTTCTCGAGGTTGTTAGCACCCTTGTGCTTATCTACGGCTGTGCGATTGCTCTCGCGTTCAATGGCTATGCCACTGAAGTATTCGTTGTTTGGTTTATTCCCGGACGGGTAGCGCTGGGTTTCTTGGCATTCTCGTTTGACTACTTGCCTCATCATCCGCATACCGTTCTCAGTAAAGATGATCGCTATCAAGCGACTGTTGTCCGGGAAAGCCGTTGGCTGACTCCGCTATTGCAGTATCAGAACTACCACCTCGTACATCATCTCTATCCAGGCGTGCCATTCTATCGCTATGGACGTGTATGGTGGGCCAAACGTGCGGAGCTTATCGAGAAGGGCGCACGGGTTCTGTAGAGAAGATGCCCTCTCTGGGAAATATCTGGCATTGCGTATTGAACATTCAACGTCGCTCTATAGGATCCCTAACATGAGACTCGCGCCGCATATTTTTCTTCTCCTCGTTGTTGCCAGCTGTGGTGGCTCCAGTGCGAATCACTCGGAAGTTGCTCAGCTTCGGGCCGATGTAGCATCCATGGAACTGCGCTTGCAGCAGGCGGAAGCACGGCAGCCGGACCAGCCGGCCTCAGATAATGCAGCACCAGTGGTTACCAGCGCCGCACCGGACATGAATCGGGAATTGACTTTGGTTGAGTTGTTCGCGCGCATCGTCGAGCGTGTTTGTAGCTGCGATGACATGAAGTGTGCAGAAGGCGAGATGAAGGCTCTTGATCAATTTGCTAGTGAAGACCAACCAGATCCCGAAGAGATGAAGGCGATCATCGTCGACGTGGAAAAGATGACAAATTGTTTGATGAAGCTAACCAAAGTCGACGCCGGGACGCCCTAGTCCGAGCGAATGTAGCAAGAGCCGGTGCTAGCTCCCAACGAAAACGGTTCGGGAGCTGGGCGTCCGATGTTATTAGGCCCTTAGTCTTGAAACTCAAAGCTGCGCTTGCCGACTTGAATCTCGGTAAGCATGTTGCGCAAGAGCTTTGTCCCGGGGCCAGTTTGTCCGGTTCCTACTGTGACGTCTTCGCCTCGGACAATCAGCGTGCCTACGCCGCCGAGAATGGCCGCAGTTCCAGCGAGAGCGGCTTCTGCGTTGGGACGGGCACACCAGTTAACAAGCTCTTCTACGCTTACGGCCCGTTCTTCAACCTTCCAGTCGAGTTTACGAGCGAGCTGCAGTAACGAATCGCGGGTCACGCCGTGCAAGAAGCTACCCGAGAGTGGCGGTGTGATAATATGTCCCTCTTCGAGCAGGAAGAAGTTGGCAGCACCGGTTTCTTCGATGAAACCACCCGGCGCGAAGAGCACTTGGTCTGCGTTGTGGTCTTTGTTGGCTTTAAGAATTACACCGAGAGCCATGGCGTAGTTAGAGCCACATTTGACTTGTCCGAATTGCGGTGTCGTGCGCGGAATATCCGTCTCAACAGAGATTCGCAGCATGTGCGGTGGCAAGTAGGCGCCAACGGGGCTGGCAATGACATAGAGTGCCGCTGTTTTTGATGGTTTGGAGGCAGAGCCGATGTTTAGATCGGTGCCGACGAGGTTGGGACGCAAGTACAAGGCACCGGGGGCATCGGGAACAATATTGAGGTTCGACTCAACGGCGGCACTTACTAGTTGTTCTAAGATCTCCGTAGTTGGGATTGGCAAGTGTAACGAGGCAGCACTTTGCCTCATGCGTGCGATATTCCTGTTTGCGCGGAAGGTTTTGACGCTGCCGTCAGCTTGCTTGTGCGCCTTCATGCCTTCGAAGCACTCGCTGCCGTAGTGCAAGCAATGAGCAGCGACGCCAAAGCTGACAGAGGAGGTCGGCACAACTTCTACCGCGCTCCAGTTTTCTCCGTCAAAGCGAACAATGGGAAGGTGCTCCCCGAATACGGTTCCGAAGGCAGGTTTTGCGCTACTAGCTTCACTCATGCCAGGGTTATACTGGGTCCGCATGGCTGTGAATAGGGGCATCTCCCCTTGCTGTTGCGCTCTCGGAAATACCCCATATATTCCAACGGTTAGCCTGCGATAGTCGAGGCTATTCGGCTTCTACTTGGCCGTGTAAATGCGCCCGCAAGTGGCCTTGGCGGCTGCTAAAACTCACGTGATCAAGCAGGTAACGTCCCTTGGTTTGGCTGTCACTGATTTCGCGTTTGGTGAGTAGTTTGGTGAGTAGCTGGGTAAAGGAGTTTGTGAGTAGGTCTTGTAGAGGCGCTTGGTTGGCTCGTACTTGGCTCATTAGTCCGGCATAGCAACTTTGGAGAACACCTGCGCCTTGTAGGCAACTGAGTTCCATAGTGCGCAGGCCGAGAGCGTTGCTAGTACCGGACGCAGGTTCCAAAATGTCCAGCCCGAAGTTGATTTGCGTAAACAGGCGAGCGTCTGTTTGTGTCTCTTGATCTTCAATCACGGCCGAAGCTGTTGCCCGTAGGATAAATTCTGAATCAAGAGTGATCGTTGGAGGTAGATGGAAAAAGGCTTCTCGCAAACGAATGCTGAGAAAGTTCTTCACGGTTTCTTGCTCATTGAAAGACCGGACAAGCGAGTTGGCCAGGTGTTTGTCAAGCATAGAACTCGACCACAGGGCGTGCAGAATCGCATTGAGTCCATTTTCGTCAATTTCAACAGCCAAACCTGTCTTCATCGGGAGATCACTTGGCTTGCCAGAGTGTTTTCGAAGTGGAGGTGCGGGAAGTTTATCCGTAACACCGATAGCTAAAGGAACAGCAACATATCCGTTCGGGGAGAAGGTAATCTGCGTGTCTCGGCAAAACTCTAAGGGGAGAAAGGCACCATTGCCGAGCGGGATTGGTGGGGGCTTATCCAATAGATAGCGGAGCTGAGAGCGAATTTGGCCTTTGATGAGCTTACTAACTCGATCGTTTCCGTCAAAACGGTTGGCGACCCACTGGTATAGTCGGTTGTCTAGATCTAGCTTTGCTCGGACAGAGAGCTCAAAACGGAGAGATTCGTCTTCAATGATTGGAGTAAGCTTTAGCGAAAGTGGGACCTTGCCATTTTCGAATTCTGCGGTGAATTCTACTTCTAAGTGGCCCTGGGGTGCTGCCCCTCCTTGTATGATACTGAGTCGCTGCTGCCACGGTTTTTGTTTCTTGTCCGACTCCCAACGAATCCACCGAAGTGAAAGTCTACTCATGCTCTCGAATTCTCCGAGCGGCCACATATCGATTCCGCGAAGCTCGCTGCGAACCTGCTTGCCAATAACGTGGACTAGAGTGTTTTCGCTGGCTGCTTTTCCCCCAGAACTATCGTCGAGAAAGGACTGACCGATGAGAAGAAATGTACTACAGGGCGGTGCAGCTGGGTCTTGAAAGGGCCCGACAAGCTGGCTGTGCCCAACACTACGAGTTTTCCCGCCTCGGTAATGAGTGCTCCACTGCCCATAGTGCAGTCCTGGAGTTAGCGGGGTATCTAGAATTCCCCTCTCTCCGTCGACTAAGATGTTTTCTATGTTTTGGCCACGGATGTCAAAATGAGGACCAGGCGAGATGTCTTTGGCCTCGTATGCAACGACTAGAGGTGCTCGCTGAAAGAAGGTGAGAATCTGTGGGAAAAGTAGGAAGCTACCAAGCGCTAGAAAAACTCCGAATGCCCGCATCATGCAAAAATCCACAGCACCGTGGCGAGCTCTAAACTGACCATCCACAGTGTGCAGGATACGACGCTCGCGGTCATCGAGCGGGTTACATCGTCCGAGCTTTCTTTGCTGGCTCCGCCTTTGGCGATGATGTTACTGGCAATGCCCCACGCGTAGATCCAGACTAAGAAAAGTGCTCGTCCCAAGTATTGCGAGCGCTCTGGCAGTGGGTCGATGAAGTCTGCGGTGAGCAATTCCCAGGCGCCGTTTAGATCGTGCTGTTGGCACAAGAGCCAGCCACCAAAGAGCATGCCAAGTGCAACTAAACTGGCTATCAGAAGATAGGATATGCCCAAGGCTACCCAGATAGGGCCCCATAGATAGTGTTTCTGAGAAATGCCCAGGGCTTCGAGGGCTGCGGTTTGGCGGGTGAGCCCCATGGATCCTAACCACGCGTTGGTGGCAGAGCCGGACGCGGCCACAAAAAGGATTGCCGATAGAGGAGGGGCGAGGGCGACGGCGTAGGAACCACCGATTTGGCGAAGTAGCGCATCTGTCCGGACCCCCGCACCTCCGACTTTCGAAATCACGAAGAGGAGGGTAAAACCGATAAGAACCGAGACAATGGCGTAGAAGATCGCCGGACGAAGGGTTGTTTGTACGAGAACCCGGCCGACAATACTGACAAAGTCACGTGGTTTTTGCAGAGCTTGTTGAGGCGCTGCAAGTAGTGACTGTCCGGCTACGTTAAAGGGAGCGAGGAAAAGAGCTGCACGCTTCTTAATGATTCCTGGTGGCTTGTGGATCTTGCCAGTGTTTTTGACCTCTGCGTTGTTCTCCGCAATGGCTGAGACCACTTCTTGTTCAAGCCTAAGAATCCACTGGCCTCGGGTCTCCTCGTCGATCTCCTCGCTCTCAACCGGACCTGGCCAACTCTCTTCAAAGAGATGGCGCAGGCTTCGATTGGCCGGATCTAAGAGGAAGAGTTTGTCCGCGACTCCTGCGGCTAGGGCTGGATCATGGGTGACGACGATGACCGCCAGGTTAAGTTTTTTGACTTGCTCTCGGATTAGGCGAGCGAGCATGCGAACCCGGTGCGGATCGAGGCCGACAGAGGGTTCGTCGAGCAAGAGCAATCGGCGCTCACTGGCCAAGGCGCGCGCTACGGCAATGCGTTGTGCTTGTCCGCCACTTAG
>JAESTW010000715.1 GCA_016763395.1 Kofleriaceae bacterium | reverse complement strand
AAGAAAAACAAGCCTTGATTAAAGGCGTGACCGATTTATTACAAAAGGTATTAAATAAAAATCCAAAGACCACTGTCGTGGTTATTGATGAAGTAAATATGGATAATTGGGGCTTGGAAGGAAAGCAGGTTAGTGAGTTAAGAAAGATGGCCGAGTAATGCAGCTTTTACTGCGGTGATGAGAATGGTCGCAGTTGAGAGCTTTTATAATGTACCCAAGACCAAATATTGTTTTCACTATTCAAGGGGACAGACCATCATCCCGGCTCGGACACCGACGCCCCCTCCGCGATTCACGCTCTCGACGCCGCCCCAGTTGACGAGCCGGCTGTCCATAAACCCGTAGTTACGCCCCAGCCGATAGTCGATGTCAAACCGGAGAAGATTCCGACCAAGCCCGATAGGCAGAGAAAACGCCACAAGCCCAACAAGACGAACAAGACGGTAAAGAAGCCCCCTGAGGAACTTCTAAACGAGAAAAAGCAGGCGAACCGCCGGCTTTACGGGCGAGTGGGAGCCCTCTTGAAGAAGGTTAAGCACCACAAAGGAGATGCCGCTGTGCAGAGCATTTCCAGGTCCTACAACGCAATTTCTCCGACTAGGTTACGTGTCGACGCCAGTGTGCAGGCTGAGTACTCTGCAACGCTCAAGCGGCTGCATCGCGAACTCAGGCACAAGCAAAAGCAAAAGTAGGTTTCTTGCCTCTTCCACTCGTATTCCCAACAGTATTCCCAACATTGGCCGCTCTCGGTTGGACCGACTTTTTCCAAGAGCAGTATGACGCTTTAGGAGACGAGTCCTTGCGCCCGATGCGCGTTGCCATCGAGCACAAGGATCGGTTTACCTTAGTCGGACAAAGCCAGGGCGGCGACGCTCACCTTACTGGCCTACTCTTGCAAAACGCCAATCGTGATGGACGCAGACCGGCGGTTGGTGATTGGGTAGCCCAAGCCGATTCCGGTCTCATTGTGCATCTCTTTGATCGGAAGAGCGCGTTTATCCGAATTAACTCCAGAGGCAAGCCACAGGTTATCTCGTCCAATATTGACCTTGTTATTGTTCTAACCTCATGCAATGCAGAATTCAATGTCCGGCGAATTGAACGATACCTGAGCGCTATCGGACAAAGTGGCGCCCAGTCTGCTGTCGTACTGACCAAGATCGATCTGTGCGAGAACTACGAAAAATACCGAGACGCACTACACGAGATATGCGGAGACACGCCGGTCTTCCCGGTTGCCACCCCACTGGCCACAGGCCTGTCCGAGCTACAATCGATGTTGCACAAGGGCCGAACAATCTCCCTCGTCGGCTCGTCTGGAGTTGGAAAATCGACTCTTGCTAACGCGCTTTTGGGCCATGAACTCTTTGAAACGGCAGAGATACGCGAGTCCGATGCAAAGGGACGACACACGACGACCCGCCGAGAACTGGCGGTCCTGACAGGCGATCGCGGTATTATTATCGACACTCCAGGCATGCGAGAACTGCATCTGGGGGCCAACAAAGAAGGATTGGACAACGCCTTCGCGGACATTCAAAAACTCGCTGCCTCGTGCCAGTTTCGCGATTGCCACCACCTAAAAGAGCCCAATTGTGCGGTCCGTGGTGCGGTAGAAGAAGAGCGCCTTCGCAATTTCCACGCATTGGTCGCCGATGGTGATCGAGCGAAAGAATACACAAAACGGGCAGGAAAGAAGCTACAGCGCGGCAGCACAAGAGGCCGAAAACGATGAGCCATTCGCTGATCTTGGCGTCCGAATCGAAGTATCGCAGAGAGCTTCTCGACCGCCTTGCCCTGCCCTATCAAGCTGAGGCGCATCGCTGTGACGAACGCGCAGTCCCAAAATCAAAACGCTTAGAGCAACAAGCCCTGGATCTAGCGAGAGCCAAGGCCAGCTCCCTCGCGGCGCAATTCCCGAACTCCTACATACTTGCGTCCGACCAAATCGCAGAGCTTGAGGGAACTATTTTGCACAAGCCGGGCTCGGTGCAAAAGGCCGAACAACAACTGGCAATGTTGTCCGGGCGTACACACCGACTACTAACCGCGGTTGCCTTGCTATCACCGGGCGGTGAATTTACAAGTGCCCTGGACACGCACTCGATGACGATGCGTTCTCTCACTAGTACTGAGATTCAGCAGTACGTCGACGCAGACATGCCCCTGGATTGCTGTGGTAGTTACAAAATCGAGTGTTTAGGGATCTCCCTTTTTGAGTCCATTTCCGGCGAAGACTTCACCGCAATAGTCGGACTTCCACTGCTTTCGGTCTGCCAACTACTACGAAACGCCGGATTTGCGATTCCGGCTATTCAGCACTCCGGCGCCTGACCGAACCACAGAGCTATGCAGGTGAACTCCCTAAACGTTTCAGATCAATACTCTGTAAAGATGCACAGAAAAGCGCTTGATGCTCAAAAGCAGGAAGGCGAAGCAGCAGTAAGCCTTATTGAGAAGGCTGGGGAATCGAGTCCAACAACCGAGGGCTCCAAAGGCCATATCCTTAGCACTATCGCCTAGGGTAGCTATTCTGCGGTGATCTTGCCGTGCTAGGGTGGCGCTCCAATGACCGCCCAACTTTCGCGTATGGAACAGCTTTCGATGAAGCTTTGCCAGTCCATAAATGAACAGCGCACGCTAAAGACGCTACAGCGGTATTACATGGAATACGTCTGTTGTCCGTGGATTCACGCGAGTACCAGCAATCTGCGTACAGTGTACGGCCTGGACAACCTGCACAAGCTCAATCCAGATGCTGGCGTAATCCTGTGCGCAAACCATCGCAGCTTCATCGATCTATACGTTGTCGCTGGGATTATGTACAAAGCCAAACTGCCGTGGAATCAGCGCCACTTCTACCCTGTCCGCAGCACATATTTTTATGAGAGCTTGTCGGGACTTGGCATGAACTTGGTTATTGGTGGCGGCTCAATGTACCCGCCGATATTCCGAGATTCTGCTAAATCTGAGTACACCAAGGCCGGACTCGATACGGTTAGCAAACACCTCACACAGTACGGTTCGGTTGTTGGCCTGCATCCCGAAGGTAAGCGTTCAAAAGATCCAGACCCCTTTTCCATGCTTCCCGGACAACCAGGTATCGGACAAATTGCGCATCACAGCGGCGCGCCAGTCATCCCCATTTGGATTCGAGGTCTCTCAAACGACGTAGGCAAGCAAATACTCTCCAACTTTCAGACTGGCGATAAGCGAGGAAGCGAAGTTGTGGTGGCCTTTGGCAAGCCGGTAGACCTCTCGGAGTACCTCGCAAAAAAAGGTCGTGTCGCTATTTATAAACGCATGTCGGATACTATTGTCGATGCGATACAGGAATTAGGAGCACAGGATCGAGAGCGATCGGGTCTCTAAGCTACTGTTACTATTGAAGTATCTTAGTTTTTGGTGACTTTCCTGAATCCCTGCACGCAATGTGAGTCAAACTACAGCAAGCTTGGAGCTAGCGCCCAGGTACGCTGTTGTCCCCCTCGCTCGTACATCTATATGAACCTCCTATCAAAATACATTGCATTGACAGTCTTGTGCGTCTCTCCCTTGGCGAGCGCGCAAAGCAAGCCAAGTGCAAGTACAACGCAGTACGCTGTCACCTTCAATAAGATAGTAGATAGCTGCGACGGTAAGGGACTGAAGCTGCAATCGGCGTCGATGGCTGTCAGCCAGGCTGGCGATACCTTATCGATAGTGATCCCAGATCTTGCCACGCTCACTGGAAAAGTGGGACGTCGAGGTAAACTACGGGCCAGTAGCTCGAGGGAATTTAAGTCCAAAGGGCTGCGCGCTCGCTTTGGTATCAACGGTCGAGTCACTGGCAACTCGCTGCGAGCCGTCTTTACTGCGGAATACTTTAAGTTGGACAAAACTCCGCTCTGCACCCAGTCCTTTAGTGTCTCAGGCAAGTCCAGCTAGACGCCAGCACTCTTTTTTACAGAGTTCCAGAGCTTGATACCTGTATCTCGCGTGCACGGGGAATACGCGATCTAAAGGCACGCACTGCAATTTCTCAATGCTGAACATTTCCTAGATCGACTTTCGTTTTGGCCCGTACCAAGATGCATGTCCAAACGCATCAAACTGAAAATCGCCAGCCCTTGTGAAGCCGACTGGGAGGCGATGAGCGGTGATGAAGCCAAGCGATTCTGTGGCTCATGTAAGCAGAATGTCTACCAGCTTTCCAACATGAGTACAGAGGAGGTCGAGGAGCTTCTCCTGACGCGCAAAGGACTTCGGACATGTGGACGTTTTTATCAGCGTGCCGACGGATCCGTGATGACCAGTGATTGCAGCGTGGGAGTTTCACAAAAGCGAAAACGGCGAGTTCTCAAGGTTGTCGGCGCGGCTGCTTTCTCTCTGTCCGCTGTTGGTGTCGGTGCAGCGCTTGCGCCGGACGCGAGCACGAAGCCCACACCAGCTATCATCGAGACGGCTCCAGATCCGATGGTGATGGGAGCCATCGGAGAAGTGGAACCAGAGCCAGAGATAAGAATGGGCAAAATCGCGCCGGAGATCGAGCCAGAAATCGTTGAGCCAGAGCATGTCAAAATGGGTGAAATAGAGGCCGAGCCAGAAGAGATTCTGATGATCATGGGGGATTTTGCCTATGAACCGGAGTCTGAACCCGAGCCAAAACCCTGAGGGGAACTGAGGTAGGTGAAGTCGTGGGAACTCCGAGTATCGACTACTCACGAGTTCCAACACCCGCCCCCGAAGCGAAGCCAATCAAGGAGAATTAGAGCTGTCGAAAATAGCCGAAACTCCTCCTAAGAGTTTATCGCTTGTTCCGACGGCGACGAGCCTTGGCCCTTTTCCTTTTTCGCTGTGCCGCTTTCTTGGACTTGGCCTTAGCTTTGGCCTTGTTCTTGGCCTTCTTGGGGTCTGGCGCGGCTTTGACCCGCCGGCGAACCTCGGCACTTACTGGTGACGGTCCAGAATAGCCTGAGCACAGTTTGCGAATCGATGCGGTAGCGCTGGCGGCGTCCGGGGAACAGTAGAGACCTCGTCCGTCCGGCTGAATGGCAAAGCGCACACCAACGGATCCGACCTTGGGATTGTCCAGTGCTTCGGCGAGTACGTTGAGTACTTCTATGCGCTTGCCCGACTCTTGCGGTGACAACACCCGAGGGATTCGGTGCATATCGAAAATTGGCACTGCCTCCACAGCTGCGACTTTGTACTCGTTGCCCGAGCGCATCATGTGGACTTTAGCCAGAAGACCAAAATCGCAGCATGTGCGCATCGAGGGCTTTTTACCCATATTGGCGGCGCCGCGGATCAGAAAGTTTCCGAGTCCGTAAAAAATCAACTTGCCTTGATGTAGCTCGATACCCCGGACAACGTGGGCGTGGTGGCCGATGACCATGTCCGCGCCTCGAGTTCCGACGGCTTTGCGAAATTCTGTTCTCTGGCGATCGTCGGTGCGAATCTCGCGTTCGACTCCGTAGTGCACCGATAGGAGTTTGAGACCGGCATCGGCTCCCTCAAGCTGAGAGAGAGAGTTTTCCCAATCTACTTTGTGGCGAAATCCCAAGGTCCCAGCTTTGTTTGGCTTCGCCCGGTGAAAGGTGAGCATATTGGTGACGATGCCGATGGAGGAGAAGGCCACTTTTAAGCCGCGAACCCAGGTAGTCGCTGGCCTGCCCGCTTCTTGGTCGTTGAGACCAATCCCCGAATACACGGTGCCGGGTTTGGCTTCGGTCAATCTCTGCAAATGAGAGATTGTCTCTTTTGCGCCCTCTTCGCCGTAGTCGTAGGCGTGGTTGTTGGCGGCTGAGACCAGGTTAAAACCTATATCTAAGAGATGTTCTACCGCTTTAGGATGCGTGCGAAACAAAAAGGGAGTCGTTTGCCGCTTGTCGCCAGGCTTTAAATCATTGCGCTCGGTGACCACAGTCTCCAAGTTCATGAAGTTCAGATCGCCATCGATTAGGTGGCGAATCTTGCTGCTCATCTGTGCCCACGGAAGCGCGCTTCTTCCCTCGAGAACTCCGTCCGGCCGCACAGGGAGATTGCTGCGATTGAGCATGACATCTCCCACGACGACAATCTCTAGAGATGCGGGAGGGCCCGGTGGCTTTGGTTTCGCCTGTGCACTTCCGGCTGCCGGCAGGCTGAGGGCCACGAGAAGAGCTAGTAGTGATTTCCGGGACATTGTCGTAGGCATTCTCTTGATTCTCATCATCGGCATCTTCATGGTGTTGTCGAGCTTTCTTCCTGGGACAGAATTCGTCGATATACCCGTGCTAGTGGAGCTCCCTGGGCACTGGCTTCAAACACGAGTTCTGTATCCTTGGGAATCGGACAGCCGCGAACCGATGGCTGGTAGACCAAAAACCAATCGGCATCTTGAGGACGGCGCGCTTCCTTGGGCCAAAGATCGCCCCGCATCCAAGCCAAGTGCCCAGGCTGAAAACAAGCCTTGTAGACCCTGGCGTCCGGCTCGGCGTTCTCGTTCAGATAGTCCAGCGCCTGATTCATGCCCTCGCCCCACCAGGCGATCTCGAAACGCTTTGCCGCTGCCACCGCTTTGGGACCACCGACCTGTTCGCCGTAGTAGTCGAGATAGAAAGGATGAATTCGAATGCATACAATGGTGAGGTAGAGAGTGAGTAGAGCGCCTGCGATGGGCAACGCCAATCTGTGGCTGAGGACCGAGACTCGAGACGCAGCAAGGCCCAATAGATAGTCGACGCCTGCAGCCGCCATAATATTCATAGCCAAGATCGACGGCATTATGTAGCGTACGCCATCTTGCCGAACCGGGGAAAAGGTCACAATGAGCGGCACGAGAAGCCACGCAAAAACGTAGAGAGCGGCCTTCTTGCGGCGATGAATGGCCCGCACAACGAACACCTTGGCAGCGATAAGTAGCCCTAGTGGCGCGGTGGCCCAGAGATACATGAAGAAGTAACTGCGACCAGGAGATTCGGTGAGAACTCCCAGGTAGGGCTCGACTCCGTGAGGCTTTTTGAGCTTGGCCCAGCTCTCCTGCATGTGATCGATAGGTGTACTCCACATTCTCGGCCAGACAACGAAACAGGTGACAACAGCCGCGCCGAGCAAAATTGTGATGCCGAGCAGTACGGTCTTTTTTCGATCTTCTGGCGGAGCTCCGAGCAGTAAAATTACTCCGACTAGCGGCGCGAGCAAGCCGTTTATGTACCTGGAAAATATCGCAAGGCCCAGAACAATTCCGATCACCGCCATGCGCTTGTGCAACTTCCAGACGTCGGCGGATTTATCATGCGCCCGTAGAGAGAGCCAAATGGCGAGCGCCCAGAAGAATACGGTGGGTGACTCGTGGCCGACGACTTTGCTGTGGGCGATGAGGTGCGGACTAAATGCTGCGAACACGGCTGCGAGTACGCCCACGCGCAGACCGTACAAACGCTGTCCGATGGGAACTAGCAAGGCGCACGCGAGCGCGCCCAGTACAGCCGAGACAGCGCGACTTCCAGTGTAGCCGTCGGTGAACTGCGCGCCGATTCCCGCCAAGTACTTCATTACAGGCGGATGTTCGTAGTTCCATTTCCAAGAGGACTCGGAGAAGTCGAGGTTGAGCAGATTTGTAATGTAGTTGCGTCCGGCGGACCAATTGACATCCTCGTCCCAAGTTTGGCCGGCGTCACCCAAGCCGTAGAGCCGGACAAGAAGTGCCAATGCGAAGAGCCCAGCGCCGACTAGCGCGTGTTGACGATTAATTTGGGCAAGTTTCTTGCGAGCGAAGAAGAGTACCAAGGCCATGAGTATGCCGATGATAGCCAGGGCGAAAAGACCGTCCCCGAGAGATCGGCCTGGCCGGCTGAAGGTTGGAGTTCGGCCGCTGGAAGATTGGCTACCGGACGTTTCCTCGTCCGAAATCTTACTATTCGGCGAGAAACGGTCGGAAGAGAGAATGTCCGGTGAGAGCGAGGAGGCAGGAACGTATTCGAGAGGGCCTCTGCGTCCGGGTGGATGCCAGAGCAGGCGCACTCGGCCCGATGTCTCCAGTCGCATGGCGTAGTTGCCAGGTTGGTAGACGATGCGCTTTTGCACAATGCCCTGTCCGCGCGCGACTAGCTTGTTCTCGATATAGAGTTTGGCCGGTTTCTCGGACTCAAACCCGAGTACATAGGGGCCGCCGCGGGGAAAATGCCAACTTCCGGAATAGCTCGATACTCCCGACTCTGTCGTCAGCCTCAGGGTGTCGATTGGCGAAGTCGTGATACCGTTGCGCAGAAGCAAGAGCAGCGCAATCCCGAGCAGGGCCAGTCCGGCTGCAATGACCGAGCGTTTGATTT
>JAESTW010000714.1 GCA_016763395.1 Kofleriaceae bacterium | reverse complement strand
GATAAGCACATTTACGGCTGCGGTTTCTGAGGTGCCGATTCGATCGACAATCGTTAGCATCGTAGTAAGTCCAGCGGCAAAAAAGAGAGATTGCAGCCCGGACGGAATCGAGAGTCTGAGCATCGAGACCAAAGTCTCACGCGATGGCAATCCGCGCAGAAACCCGGCGTCCCGTGCGTGCCTCAGCCCTTGGGAAAAATAGTAGATCATGCCAATATACGCTGCAGCTGCAGTTCCAATAGCCGCACCATTGGCTCCCATGGCTGGCGCTCCGAATTTTCCGAAGATCAAGACGTAGCTGATGCAGACATTGCAGACGTGCATAACCAGTAGGCTGCGCAGATAGAGTTTGCTCTTGTCCACACCATTCCAATACCCACGAAAGGCGAAGTTGGCGCCAATTGCCACCATAGCCACAAGCCTCAGACGGAGGTAGGGAACGCCGATCTCAACGACCTCTGGATCTGTTGAGAGCAAAGGGAAGAAATATGGCACGATCCAAATTAGAGCTATGGACAGCGGAATGGCGATACAAGCGACCAAGATCAAGCCGCCGTTGAGGGCGACAGCGGTTTCACTGTCGCGCCCTTCCCCTTTGCGGCGCGAGGCAATGGCTTGCACGCCGGCGGACATACCCGTGACAAACGAAATGCCAAGGAAATTGGCAAAGCCGCCAAAGCCAACCGCGGAGATTGCCTTAGTTCCCATCGATGAGACCATGAGTGTGTCTACCAAATTGAGTACCGTCTGGGACATCATGCCCAAGATGATGGGCAGAGCCAGGGCGATGATCTTTGTCCGCCGATCTCTAGCTAGGCCGAGCATGCTCAGCTGCGCTTCCAAGTAGCAAATGCGGATACCGCTCGGTCGAGATCTTCGTCACTGCGAGAAAAACAAAGCCGGACGAGATTGCGCCCAGCCCGACGTTGGTTCCAGCTCAGTGACATGGGCACTCCTGCCACTCCAATTTTCTCTGGCATGGAGAGACAAAAGGCAAGATCGTCACCTTGGCCAAGGTCGCCGATGTCTATAGAAGCAAAGAAGGTGCCCCGTGGCCGAATAACCTGAATTCCGATGTCCGAGAGCCCGTCGCAAATCCGGTCCCGTTTGCCTTGGTGAATTGTTCGTAGGTCACCGAGAAATGAGTCTGGTGTTTCTTCGAGAGCAAATCTGGCGCCTTCGGACACAAAAGCGGGCAAACAGAAGGACATGAGCGAGTGAACTTTGGCGATGCCTGCAATGAGCGGACGAGCGCCTTGTGCCCAACCGACACGCCACCCCGTAAGTAGATAGCTTTTGGAAATCGACGAGATGACTACCGCACGCTCGGACAACTCAGGGATCTCTAGAGCGCTCACGTGTTTGTTGTCATCGTAGACCAGGTGTTCGTAGACCTCGTCAGCAATCAGGTAGGCATCGTACTGCTTGCAGGCTCGGGCGATACTCTCCAGCTCTGTCCTGGTAAACACATGCCCGCTCGGGCTGTTGGGCGAGTTGTAGACAATAAGTTTCGTCTTCTCGGACATCTCCGCCAGCAGTGACTCTTCGTCCAGGCGATAACTTCCATCATCCTGAAGGAGTGAGACAAAGCGCAAGGTCGCGCCAGTCAGTTTGGCCATGGGAATCACGGGATTGTAGAAGGGTTCGATAAAGACGACTTCGTCCCCCGCTTCGAGTAGTCCAAGCATGGCAGCTCCGAGCGCATCTTGGGCACCGGCACAGACGGTAACTTGCTCTTCAGGATCGAGATCCACACCAAAACGGCGCTTGCTATTGTCGACGAGTGCCTGACGTAGCGAAGCAGTTCCATTGGGATTGGTATAATTCTGAGATCCCTCTCGCAATGCCAATGCAGCATGATCGAGAATGGCAGAGGTGCCAGGAACCGAGAGAAGGGAGAAGCCTTGCGCGAGATCGACAGCGCCGTGAGCACTAGCGAGCTGTGACATGGCTTTGTAAATACTGCTTTTGCCACGCAAAGCAGGCGGCATCAAAAACTGCTGGCTACTCATTGGCGGACTATAGTCCCAGATCTCCGAAACGACAAAAGACTCGCGATGTACAAGTACAAGGCGAGTCTCTCGTGTGATCAGTTCAGCTTATTCGGTTGCTTCGACAGCTTTATCGGCAGCAGCTTCAACAGCTTTGTCAGCACCTTCAACAGCTTTGTCGGCAGCAGCTTCAACAGCTTTGTCGGCAGCGCCTTCAGCAGCTTCAACAGCTTTGTCAGCAACAGCTGCGCCAGCTTTGTCGGCACCTTCGACAGCTTTGTCAGCAACAGCTGCTGCCGCTTCAGTTGCTTTGTCAGCAACAGCTTCAAGAGCTTTTTCGCCCTTGGCAGCAGCTTCAGCAGCTACGTCAGTGACTTTGTCAGCCGCTTTGGCCGCAGTGTCGGCAGCCTTGTCCTTGTCGTCCTTATTACAGGCACTAACAGTGAGTCCGAGAGAAGTAAGAGCGATAAGTGCGATTGAAAAACGTTTCATAATGATTGTCCTGGTTTGAATCTTGTAGATTGGTTGGTGAGTCGGAGCATTCAGCGGACTAGCCGATGAATTGATGACAAAATGCGTCGGGTTGCTCCGGTCTGTTCAATATCAGGCTACGCGTTCCAAGCACTGCCGTCCAAAGATCAAGTGTAATCAATAGCACTGGGATGTAGGTGTGATGAGAGCAAATGTAAAACAGTGAATACAGTTTGGCAGAAGCATTGTATAATTAGTTAAATATGCTCAGAGATCGGTGTAATAGAGAGTTTCCTAAAAATGTCTTGCATTCGTGCGGGAGAAAAATTCGATATCTTGCACTCCTCTACGGGGTTGTGGTCTTGGTCTTTCTAGCCGCGCCTGGCGACGTCGCCGCAGAATCATGTTTTGCTCCCATTCCAATCAGCGCTGGCACGGGATCCAGTTTCCACGGAAATAGCGAAGCCAGTATCGTCGATGCCGGATTTCGCGCGGTCACAGTCGCTGAGCAAGGGCGATCACTAGAGCGGACACATCTTTGGATTCAGTTAGGCGAAGTTCCTAACAATGCACATTTTGTGATCTTGGAATCTGTTTGGGGCGCTGGCCCTGACTCTCTGACCGGGATGTGGGGGCATGCTTTGCCGATTCGAAACGACCATGTGTTTGCCTATCCGGAGAGTGCTCACCGCTATCGAGATCAGCCTTTTACCCTCGGATTTCGAATTCGATATGTCTACGAAGATGGCAGCACAAGTACGGCCTCGTTGCCGGTTTTTATCAATCACACCGCCGAAGCCGCCAGTCACGATGGACTTCGTGCCGATCAGATTGTCATCACCTTGTGTGCGTTACTACTTTTGTTTCTTCTGTTGGCGTACAGGCAAGCAGATACTAGAGTAGGAAAAATTCGGATAGCGGCAATGCTCTCGTTGGGATCGCTGCTCTTTCTCGCGGCGTCTCCTGCCCTGCCTTGGATGAGTGTGTCCGACGACAACCATCGCTACGCCAGCATCGATTGCCATCTCGGAAACGAGGTACAATGTGCGACCTACGCGCCCGACGCAGGTCCCAACCCTCTCTCAAGGGCGTCTGCTTTGTCGAGCGAGCACGGTCAACGACGAGCAGAAATCGTAGAGTGGGTGGGCGCTTCCTCCACCTTGCGTTCCAGTATTATTCTCTGCCTAATTTTGCTCTTGCCCGCACTGATTTGGATCTTGGTCGCGCCGGGATTGCGCGCAGCTCACGGGGCGGTATTCCTCGGTGGCTCTGCCGCAGGCTATTGTTTTTTGGCCGCTGTATATTATCGCGTATCGATTCCCAGCTGGATGAGCGTTGAGCACTACTCGACAATGAATCTCACGATAGCCACTACTGCGACGATTTTATTCTCCAGTGGACTCATCGTGTTTTGGAGCTACTTTGGCAGCAGTGAGTGTTTGCGGTCACGGGGAATCAGGGCTATCGCCAGAGAAGTATAAAGAAGACGTCAGCCAACCGGCATCTTGCCTTCCAAGCACCATGGCTGTCATGCTGAGGGCAATGAGTGACGAGCTGCCCAGACGCTGTTGTCTATGCCTGCGGTGTAGAACTGCGCTACCTGCTGGCAGTAATTGCGATTGTCAAGAAGAGCAAATGGTCGCCTGTTTCGAGGTTGAGCAGGGACGCTCGCGCATTTTGGAGGCATCTTGGATTGTTCAAAACGACCAAGACAGCTCGGCTGTGGCCGGACACTACGCGCGACATCAAACTTGGCGCAAAATTGGAGCACATTTGAAGGCGGCTCTCAGCGGCGGAAGCCCATCGCTACTGTCCCGAATCCCCCAAGGTGGAATTACACCCGACGCTCATGGCAACTCCGGAATACGAGGTGTTTTGTCCGGTACGCATGCATTGCTCTCACCAGCGGGCGGGCACGAGTGCCTGGCATATTCTCTGGAGTTGCGCATGTTTTGGCAGGGGCAAGAACTCCTGATGTATCGGGATGCGGTAACCAGCGGTCTACGTGTCAGCGTGCCGACAGGCCAAGAATTGCGCATTCCTGCAGGGCGACTGCGTTTTTCAACCGTAGCCCCTGAGATCGTAGACGTAGACAACCTGGAGCTTGAGGCCTACCTCGACATTGTCGATCCGATGCGAAGTACCATGCCGGGAGGCAGCCCAATCCGATTCAATGTTGTCCGAGAAGAAGTCTTGTTTGCCGGTGATACTGTCGATGTCACCGGCGATTTCTACTTGCGAGCAAACTCGTCCGAGTTCCCCTCCTACCGCGAATCCCCCAGCACCTATTTACGCTGCCGAGGAATCGCCCAGCTCGGACGCGTCGGCTAAGGGCGCAGGGGGGATCAGTGAACAGAAGAGGGCAGTTATGTTTCCCGGTGCCCTAACGGAGCGTAGCTAGCCAGGCTTCGAGATCGTCAGCCAGAGGGATTTCAAAACGCTTGTCTTCTCCCGTGTCCGGATGGATGAAAGCAAGCAAGTACGCGTGCAGCGCCATACGTGGTGGAGCTAAGTCACTCACTTCTCCGTACTGTTTGTCTCCCAATACCGGAAACCCAGCTTCGGCTGCATGGATTCGGATTTGGTGGGTACGTCCGGTTTCCAGGCGTACCCGCAGGACCGTCGCTTTTCCTGGGAATCGCTCGATGATTTCAAAGTGTGATACTGCCGATTTGCCACCAACTTCTGTGTCGACACGTAGGAGATCTTCTGGCCAATCCCCTTGTACCACTGCAATGTATTGTCGCTGGATATTGTGCTCTCGAAAGGTGGTACTGAGCTCTCGATTGGTATCTTCTGTTTTGGCGAAAACCAAGATACCGCTGGTGTTCAAATCGATTCTGTGGACCACCCAGATCCGTATATTGCGTTCGCGCGCGAGTCTGTCCGACAAGTTTCCTCTATCAGATTCAGGAGTGGGAGCCGTCAGCAATCCAGCGGGCTTGTTGGCGATGACAATGTAGTCGTCTTCGAAGAGCAGCGAATGCGTTCGCGTTTTTGCCTCGTCTTGGGATCGCGCTTGTTGCCCGGTCTTCTTGGTCGCTCGATCCAAAGCGCCACCCAAGACAGCTTCTACAAGTTGGCCTTCTTTAACTTTTCGGCTCGCAACCTTAACTCTCGCCCGATCGACGAACACGCCCCCGATCTCTAGCAACACCCGGGCTTTTCGACGGCTCAACTCGGGAATGCTGGCCGCCAGAAACTGGTCTAAGCGCAGTCCCTCATCGGCTTTGGTTACCCGGACGCGAATTTTATCTGCTGAGATCACGCCCCGGCTTACCACAAGAGCAATTCCGTATCCGAGGATAAAGTGAGTTTCACTCTAGTAATTTGCGTGCACGAAGTCCCATCGCTCTGAGATCCACGTTCGCACGTAGCTCACTTCTTCTAGATGCGTCGTGAAACTGCCACTGCGCCATGACCACCGGTCAAAACCACGGTATTCGTTTTGCCAGCGTTGCCAATCTCTGGCTGCAGCCATCCCGATCTCCGCCATATATCCGTCTATCATGCTGTTGAGATTGGCCACAGCGAAGGGACCAGACTCTAAGGTCGCCTTGTATCGAGCAGTAATCTCAGGACCAATGGTTGGGTGACTGAGCAATCTCTCAAAGAGAAGGTTGAGTCTGAAGAAGGTGACATAGTCATCGGAGTCGGTTCTCGATGTCTCCCAGCTTTGTCCGAAACTACTGTTGAAATCCCACGGAGCAACTCGCCATGTCCGAACCTCGTCGTGATAGTGGTAACTGTTTTTGCCACCCGAGTCCTCTGCTACCAAGAAGGTGACGTGCATCCACCAAGCAACGTAATCGTCGATTTCGATCAGGTTGGCAATCTCGGCGTTAAAGACCTGGTCGTCCGAGTTGGCAACAAAGTCGACAAGAGCTGTCAAGCTGTCGAAGGCGCCGTCCTCACCCTCGGAAGGGGCACCTTCTGTTTTCGAATAGCCCTGCCACAGTTCACTCTTGTCGCTGCCATCGTTTGCTGTAAGGCGAAAATTGGCATCGTGATTTTCTGCTTTGAACAAGTCCGCACTTTCGGACAAACCAGAGCGTTTTAGCAAGGTTGCAGAGATATGGTCAGTAGCTGTGTATAGCCCTCGGTACTCTGTTCCCCGATAGACCACAACATTGTACGCCTCGATTGGAATCGTCGGTTGTAACTGAGACCACAGGTTGTACGCCATACGCTGACGGAAGTAGGCGTTGTCATCAAAGGTGGAGGTCAGAATTACCCGTCGCCTATTGGTGAAATTCGCAAACTTGCTCTCGTTGAAAGCATCAAACTTATCAAATTGTAGGGCGTAACTGCGTTTGGGATACGAGAGAGACGACTTTCCGCGAAGTTTGGCTTCCGCATTGTGTACTACGCCGCCGTAAGTCACCTGCATGGGCTCGAACTGATAGTCGTTATCGGGCTCTTGGGCGATAAAAATAACCGGTAGCCCCAATTCCATTGTGTACAGTGTGGCATCAACAATCGGCTGGTTGTTGGGGTTGTCGTAGGCGTCCGCAACTCCAATCTGCAAGTCAGATACGCCATTGAGCGCACTCGAGCGCAGTTGCAACTTGTAGACTGCTGCCTGATCTAGTCCGGGCGTCCATGTGATCGTATTGGTGCTGGCATCGAGGGATGCGCCGCTTGGCAAGTTTGGAATCGTCAAATCAGTGAGCGCTTCACCGGATCCGCAATCTATCTCTACGCTGATTGCATCTCCTTCTACCACCCAAACTGGCTGTGCTGGAGTAAAGGAGCAGCGATCGGGTGCCGCGTCGGGCACTGGCGCGATTGCACCATCAGCCACGGGGCCAGCATCGCCATCGCTTTGCACGTCTCCCGAACCTGAATCACAGGCGGCACTACCTGCAACTAAGGCAAGGCCAACCAGAAGAGGACTGAAAATAAATGGGGGCTTCACTGCCACTTAGTATGGCGCAATACTCTCGCCGCGGTAAGCTAATTGTGATGCGACTTCCGCCAATCCTAGCTCTTTCTTTTGTGTCCGCCTTTGTGTCCGCTCTTGGTCTTGCCAGTCTGTTCGTAGCACCTGGCTGCACAAAGTCGCAGTCCGCATCACCTAAGCACACAGGTGACAAAGTCACATCCAAGGATGCCAAATCGTCCGCGGACAAATCTCAGGCCACACCTTCGGCAGTCGGGTTTCTAAAAGCGAAACCACAAGCGTGCATGTATCACCAAGAAGCGCAGGGATATTTTCGTTGTCTCTCTGGAGCGGACGGACAATGTTTCCACTTCGGGGAATCCTGTGCACCAAAGAATCTGTGCATGTTCGATATGTCTAAAGGGGTAGCTCGAACATGTGAGAGTGCAGTCAACGGACAGTGTTTTAGCCCGGGCGATGCATGCGAGAAAAAGAAGAGCTGTCAGTACTCTTTAACGGACCGTCGCTACCACATTTGCGAGCAAAGCAGCGAGGGCAAGTGCAAGCGCATTGGAGCCTTGTGTCTGCCCACGGAATGATGAAAAAGTGAAGTGTAATTTGGAGTAAATCGATATCGTGTTTATCGTGCGGAGTGCACGCCTCGACTTTCGTACGCCGATCTCTCGTTTCACCAATCATTTACG
>JAESTW010000713.1 GCA_016763395.1 Kofleriaceae bacterium | reverse complement strand
TAAACAGAATCCAAAGGTGACACGAAACGCGTACCAGCGGATGTACGACATGGTGTTGTCTCATGGTGTTGTTGAGTATATCGACAACAAGAAGAAGCTTATCTCGTATAAGTTTTTTTCTGATGATGCGCACGATGGTGCCGATGCGGTTTTCGGCCTTGACGTCGCGCTGATGCGTCTGATGAGCGTGCTCAAAAGTGCGGCTTTGGGCTACGGTACTGAGAAGCGAGTGATCTTGCTGCACGGTCCGGTTGGTTCAGCCAAGTCGACGATCGCGCGTTTGCTCAAACTGGGGCTGGAAGAGTACTCCAGACTGCCGGAGGGGGCTCTCTACACCTATGAGTGGCATCTGCCAAAGGACTTACAACATATGTCCGGCGGGGAAGCTGTTTTTCCTTGTCCGATGCACGATGAGCCTCTGCGCCTCGTTCCGCAAGACTGGCGAAAAGAGGCGTTTCGAAAACTACAGCTGGGCAATGACGACCACAAAGTCAAAGTCGTTGGCGAAGTGAACCCCGCTTGTCGGTGGATTTTCCGTGAGCTAATGGAGCACTACAGTGGTGACTTCGAAAAAGTGGTGTCTCATGTCCGAGTCAAACGACTTGTACTCAGTGAGCAAGATCGAATTGGCATCGGCACATTCCAGCCGAAGGACGAAAAGAACCAGGATTCGACCGAACTTACGGGGGATATTAACTACCGCAAGATCGCCGAGTTTGGCTCCGACTCGGATCCTCGTGCATTTAACTTTGACGGTGAATTCAACGTTGCCAACCGCGGCATTATCGAGTTCGTGGAGATTCTTAAGCTGGAAGTTGCCTTCCTCTACGACCTCTTGGGAGCGACTCAGGAACACCGAATCAAGCCTAAGAAATTTGCGCAAACTGATATTGACGAAGTCATTATCGGACACACAAACGAAGCGGAATATCGCAAACTCGTGAACAACGAGTTCATGGAAGCGTTGCGCGATCGTACGGTCAAAGTCGATATTCCGTACATCACGCGGGTTTCTGAAGAAGTCAAAATCTACAACAAGGCGTATACCAGTGAGCGAGTCGGCAAGCATGTCGCGCCGCATACTCTCTATGTAGCCGCACTTTGGGCGGTGTTGTCACGTCTTGAAGATCCCAAGAAGCAGAATCTCAGTATTCTGCAAAAGGCAAAACTCTACGATGGGCGCTTGCTTCCAGGATTTACCCAAGACAACATCAAGGAGCTTCGCAAAGAAACTGTCCGAGAAGGTCTCGATGGCATATCGCCGCGCTATATCCAGGACAAGATTTCCAACGCATTGGTCTCGGAAAAGGCCGGTGGAAGTATCAACCCTTTCATGGTTCTCAATGAGCTTGAATCCGGGCTTCGTCATCACACGTTGATCTCCAATGAGGAGGAAAGGCAGCGCTATATTGAGCTTTTGAGTGTTGTGAAGCAGGAGTACGAAGACATCGTCAAAGACGAAGTACGTCGGGCCATCTCAGCGGACGAGGGCGCGATTGCCAAGCTCTGTGCAAACTATATCGACAACATTAAGGCCTACACGCAAAAAGAGAAGGTCAAGAACCCGTACACCGGACAAGATGAACAACCAGACGAGAGGCTGATGCGTTCGGTTGAAGAGAAAATTGATATTCCCGAGAGTCGCAAGGATGATTTTCGCCGGGAGATTATGAACTATATCGGCGCACTTGCGGTTGAGGGCCGATCCTTTGACTACAAGACCAACGAGAGACTGCGAAAGGCGCTGGAGTCCAAGCTCTTTGAAGATCAGAAGGATTCCATCAAACTCACATCGCTGGTATCGAATGTGGTGGATAGGGAAACCCAGCAAAAGATCGATGTTGTGAAGCAGCGGCTGATTACCAACTTCGGCTATAACGAGGTATCGGCAACAGACGTGCTCAACTTTGTAGCGTCTATTTTTGCTCGCGGAGCCTTGAAGGAATAGTCATGGATCCCAAAGGGGTTGGCACAATCGAAGTGCAATTGAACAACACGGCGGCGCAGCTTCTCGCGTCGCTCTGTGTGGAGCTTGGGACCGAGGATGCAACTGGCGTTCTTTCCCAGGCTCTCGGCGTTCTCGATTTGTGCGTCAGAAGCAAAGCCAAAGGAAGCCGCGTGTGCATCATTAACTCATTTGGCGAAACGTCCGAGGTTGTGATTTGAGCCAAAGGATCGATCTAGATCAGCGCCGTTTCAAGAAAATTGTCCGGGGTAAGATCAAAGAGAACCTGCGTAAGTACATTTCGCATGGCGAGATGATTGTACCCAAGGGTAAAGATCGAGTTTCTATTCCCTTGCCTTCGATTGATATCCCGCGATTTAAGCACGGTGGCAAGCAGCAGGGTGGCGTTGGACAGGGAGATGGAGAAGTTGGGGATTCGCTGGGCAAAGATGGAGAGGATGGGCCGGGTGGCCCAGGAGAGGCTGGCGACAAGGAGGGGCAACACGCTCTCGAAGTGGAAGTCTCCTTAGAAGAGTTGGCGGAGATTCTGGGTGAGGAGCTTTCTCTCCCGAATATCGAACCCAAAGGCAGCGAGAAAATCGTCACTTACAAGGACCGGATTTCGGGTATAAGGCGGACCGGGCCTGAGTCGCTAAAGCATTTTAGACGAACCTATAAAGAGGCGTTGAAACGGCAAATTTCCGTCGGAACTTACGACCCCAAGTCGCCGATGATTATTCCTATCAAAGACGACAAGCGCTTCCGTTCTTGGAGTCGTGATCCCATCCCTCACTCGAGCGCAGTCATCATCTACATGATGGACGTGTCCGGTTCGATGGGCGAGGAACAAAAAGAGATTGTCCGAATCGAGTCCTTCTGGATCGATACTTGGCTTCGTTCGCAATACAAAGGCATTGAAAGCCGTTATATCATTCACGACGCAATCGCTCGAGAAGTAGATAGAGACACCTTCTTCAGCACCCGGGAGTCGGGCGGCACCATGATTTCTTCGGCCTACAAACTGTGTTGGCAGATGATGGAGGATGACTAACCCACGGAACAGTACAATATCTATCCATTTCACTTCTCTGATGGCGACAACTGGTCAGTCGACGATACCAAGGCCTGCGTTGAGCTGTTCAATCAACAGATCCTGCCCAATTGCAATCAGTTTGGCTACGGACAAGTCGAGTCGCCCTACGGTTCCGGGCAATTTATCAAAGATTTGACTGAGCATTTTTCTGATGACGAGAAACTTGTGACCTCGGAGATAAAGAGCAAAGACGCGATTATGGATTCGATAAAAGACTTCTTGGGGCACGGAAAATGAGTTTGCACAAGCCTCTTCCGGTCCATTTAGCCGATATGCAGCAAGAGATTGAAGTGTACGCCCGCGAGTACGATCTGGATTTCTTTCCCATTGTTTACGAAGTTCTCGACTACAAAACCATGAGCGAGGTTGCAGCCTACGGCGGCTTTCCCACTCGATATCCACATTGGCGATTTGGTATGGAGTACGAACAACTCTCGAAGAGCTATGAGTACGGGATGTCGAAGATCTACGAGATGGTGATCAACACCAATCCCTCGTATGCCTATCTACTAGAGGGAAACTCGCTGGTGGATCAAAAACTGGTCATGGCTCACGTGACCGGACATGTGGATTTCTTTAAGAACAACTACTTCTTCTCCAAGACCAACCGCAAGATGATCGACGGCATGGCCAATCACGCCTCCACTGTCCGAAAGCATGTCGCGCGATTGGGGCAAGAGAAGGTGGAAGATTTCATCGATGTTTGCCTGTCGATTGAGAATCTAATTGATCCAATGTCGCTTTTCATCACTCGCAAAGCCAAGCAACAGGAGGGCGAGCAACAAGCTGTTGATGTCCGTCGAATCGCGGCCAAAGGCTACATGGAGGACTACATAAACCCGCCAGAGTTTATGGAAGAGCAGCGCCAAAAAGCAAAGGCTGAGGCTGAGAGGGAGAAGCGCTTCCCCGAGGAGCCGACCTGAGATGTATTGCTATTTTTGCTGGAGAATGCACCGCTAGAGTCGTGGGAGCGGGATTGCTTGGAAGTGATTCGCAACGAGGCGTATTACTACGCTCCGCAGGCGATGACCAAGGTGATGAACGAGGGTTGGGCGACCTACTGGCACTCGAAGATTCTCACCTCTAAGGCGCTACG